>DASQLS010000042.1:0-5786 GCA_035629915.1 Candidatus Limnocylindrales bacterium
GAAAGCGGCGCCGGTAGTCGATCAGAGGCACGCCCATCACCACCGCTAGCAGCACCCGATTGACGGATGAATGCCCGACCAGCAGACAAGTCCGATCGCCACCTTGAGCTTCCTGCCACGCCAGGAGGTCGTCAATCAGCGCTTTGACGCGAACGGCGACCTGGCTGCCGTTCTCGCCACCACCAACGTGATGCTGCGATGGATCCGCGTCGTAGTCGTCGTACTCACCCGGGTACCTGACCATGATGTCCTCGAGCAGCTCGCCCTCCCAAAGGCCGTAGTCGAGCTCGGTCAGTCGGTCGTCCTTCTCCAGTTCCAGCGTCTCGGTCCGTCCGGCCATCAGGACCTCGGACGTTTCGACCGCGCGGCCAAGCGGGCTGGACACGAGCCTGTCTATCTGCACGCCGCGCAACCGCTCGGCCAGCGCCTGGGCATCGCTCCGACCGCGCTCGGTAAGGCTCGCGTGAACGCTCTGGCCCAGGTATTGCTCAGGCTCGGACCGGCTCGTGTGTCCGTGACGGGTGAGGAGGATCGTCAGCACCCGCCCAAGATAGCGGGCGCTGTTAGCTCGAATATGTCAGGTGCTGGGCCGGCGTCGGGCCAGAAGTGCCACCACAACGAAAAGGGTGGCGCCCACTCCGACCACGAGAGCAACCCAGCCCAGGCCGCCCAGCCAGGGAGTCAAGTCAAGAGGGTCTTGTGGCTGAGGCTCCGACGTCGAGGGTGCGTTGGGCGCGCCGAAGGCCGTCATGGCCTCGAAAAGCAGCGCTTCGCCTCCATTGGTTCCGAGCTGGCCGCCGAGGCCACAACTGTTGACTGAGTACTGGCCACCAGGCTCGCGATACATGACGAGGATCCAGCGTTGCCCAGTTGCTGCTCCGTGCTGACACGCCGCGCTCTGGGGCCCAAAGCCGCTGACGATCATGGTCCCGCCGACTGCGACTGGTCCGAACGATCCCTCAACGGCGATTTCCTTCCCGTTTGCGCGCGAACCGCCGATGGTGGCCAACACGATGGCCTTGGAAGGATCCGCAGCCGCCTCGGCCAGGGTCGGCGGCGGAGCGCAACTGCAGGCAAACACGCGGCCGGGCATGGTCATTGAATGCGCGGCGAGAGCAACGAAGGCAAAAACCAACGCACACCAGGCAAAGGCGAGTCGTCTGGCCATCGGGGTGGTGACGAACGGCCCTGACTGAATGTTCCCGTGCACGGGCTATCCTGTGCGTACAAGCAAAGAACGCCTCTCCTTCGGGGTTGGGTGTAATTCCCGACCGGTGGTCGGTGGGCCGGCTCTGCGAGCCGTAACCCGCCAGCCCACGACCCGGCGCCGCGCAAGCGGCGACGGTGGATGCCCTGGCAGGCAGCCGACGGTGACAGTCCGGATGGGAGAAGGGAGGCGCGCCGGTTTCGCGTACGCGCGACGGCACGTCATCCGTCGTCCCATTCCCCGATGTCGAGGTACGCATCGGAGGACCGACGCTGGCAACGATCCGGCTCGACAACGTCTCACGCAGCTTCACTGTCGATTCAAAGCCGCTGCATGTGCTGGACGGTGTCAGCTTTGAGGTGCCGAGTGGCGGCATCACGGCCGTCGTGGGGCCGAATGGCTCGGGCAAGAGCACCTTGCTGCGCCTCATCAGCGGTCTGCTGCCTGCTGACTCGGGCAGCGTTGCGATCGGCGGCCGTGCCGTTGATGACGCCGACCAACGGGTCGGACTCGTGTTCCAGGAGCCGCGCCTGTTGCCCTGGCGGCGGACTATTGACAACGTCTCGTTCCCGCTCGAGCTGGCCGGCGTCGGCCGCGCCGAGCGAGACGAGCGGGCGCGAACGCTGCTCGACCTCGTTGGCCTCGCGACATTTGCCGCGGCGTACCCGCACCAGCTGTCGGGCGGCATGCGCCAGCGCGTCGCCATCGCTCGCGCGCTGGCGCGCGATCCGGCGATCCTGCTTCTCGACGAGCCTTTCTCGGCACTCGACGCCCTCACTCGCGAGCGTTTCAACACCGAGCTGCTCGAGATCTGGGAGCGCGTCGGGGCGACGATCGTGCTCGTCACGCACGACATTGCCGAGGCGGTATTCCTCGCCGACGAGGTGATCGTCTTGTCGGCACGGCCGACAAAGGTTGTCGCGAGAGTTGACGTTCCGCTGAAGCGACCGCGCCTGCCTTCGGCTCGCGACAGCGACGCGTTCGCGCGCGCGTCAGCTGCGGTGCGCGCCCACCTGCAGGGGACGCCGGAGGATCTCGCCGCACACGAGGCCGCTGCCGCGCCGGTCCATGACGTGCTCGAGCGAGCCGGCTCGCCGGCCTGGTTCGACCCGTTCGGAGGCGGTGCATGAAGACGGGCGGTCGGGTTCGCAGCTTCGCGTCGGTGGCACTCCCCGTGATTGCCGCCGCGGTCGTGTTCGTGCTGGCATGGAAGGCGGTCGTCGTCGTCGGCAGCTACCCGGTGTTCCTCCTGCCCGCGCCCGAGCTCGTCGCCAACCGCCTTTGGGACGCCTGGGTCGAAGGGACGATGACACCGCACGTGCTGGCCACCCTGACCGAGATCGCGTGGGGCTTCGCGATCGGTGCCGGCCTCGCCGTGCTAATCGGCTATTTGCTCGCCCGCTCGAGAATGGCCGAGCGACTGCTTTCGCCCTACCTCGTCGCGGCCCAGGCGATGCCCATCCTTGCGCTCGCTCCGCTGCTGGTGATCTGGCTCGGACCTGGCCTTCAAGCAAAGATCGTTATCTGTGCCCTGATCGTCTTCTTCCCGGTCGCGGTGGCGACGATGGTCGGCATCAGGTCTGTCGACGCGCGGCTGCTCGAACTCGGGCGCAGCCTGCGCGCGACGCGCTGGCAGGTCTTTCGACATCTCGAGCTGCCCGCGGCCACACCGCAGATCCTGGGCGGCATGCGAGTCGGCGTAACGCTTGCGGTCATCGGCGCCATCGTCGGCGAGTGGGCAGGCGCCGACCGTGGCCTGGGAGTGCTGATCAACCTCGCCCGCGGCTCGCTATTCGATACCCCGCTTCTCTTCGCCACTCTTCTGACCATCGCCGCAATCGGCGTGCTGCTCTATCTCGTCGTTGTCGTTGTCGAACGCGCCCTGGTGGGCAACTGGAGGTGAACGTGCGTCGGATTCGGATACTCGGAGCGGTCCTGGTCATCGCGCTGGTCGCGGCTTGCAGCGGGGCGCAGACAACGCCAACTCCCGCCCTCACGCCACTCACGATCGGGCTCGGCTACATCCCGAGCGTCCAGTTCGCTCAGTTCTACCGCGCACAGCAACAGGGCTACTACCGTGACGCGGGGCTCGAGGTGACCTTTCAGAACGAGATCGACCCGAACCTGATAACCCTCATCGGTCAGGGCGCAATCGACATCGGAATGGCCGATGGCACGAGCGTCATCCCTGCTGCCGGTCAGGGCATCCCGATCCGCTACGCGGCGACGATCTACGCCCAGTTCCCGAGCATCGTGATGGCCACCGCCGACGCGGGCATCGCCAACGCTGCCGACCTGGAGGACAGGTCGATCGGCATCCCGGGTCGCTTCGGATCGAGCTGGATCATGCTCCAGGCGCTGCTTGCTTCGGCGGGACTGACGCCCGACGACGTCGAGATCCGCGAATACCCCGACTTCGGACAAGCGGCGGCACTGCAGGTCGGCCAGATTGACGCTGCGACCGGCTTTCGCAACAACGAGCCGGTCGTTCTCGAGCTGCAGGGCGTCGACGTGACCGTGCTCGGCGTTGATGACGTGACACCACTCCCCGGTCCCGGCCTGACCGTCAGCCCCGCGACACTCGAGGCGAAGGAAGACGCGGTGCGTGCCTTCGTGGCCGCCACGCTGCGCGCGATGGACGAGATCACCGCCGATCCGAGCCTCGGCCTGGAGGACTCGATCGCGGTCGTGCCGGAACTCTCCACCGATCGCGACACCCAGCTCGCCATCCTCGAGGCGACCGTCCAGATGTGGCACAGTCCGTACACTGAGGCGAACGGGCTTGGTGCAATCGATCCCGCGGCCTGGAGCGAATCGCTCGAGTTCATGCGCGGCCTGCCCGACTCGAATATCCCGGCCGAACTGACGGTCGAGGAGCTGGTCACCCAGGAGGTGCTTCCGTGACCCATGATCCGCTGATCGACACGGAGCATCACGATCCCGCAACGCACATGGACGCCCACACAGTGATCAGCGATGACGACCACGGTCACGCCGAGGGCACGCTGGGGCCAATCGACTGGGGCGCCTGGCTCTATGCCGTGGTCGGCGTGGTCGTCGGCCTGGTGGTCGTGGCCGCGTTCTGGATCGCGCTGAACTGAGGCTCACCATCGTCGGCGGCTGGGGCGGCTGGCCGGCGGCCGGCGGGGCGTGCAGCGGCTACCTCCTCGAGCACGATGGATTCCGACTGCTGATCGATCCCGGGTACGCGGTACTGCCGAAGCTGCTGCGCACGGTTGCTGCCGATCAGGTCGACGCTGTCCTTGTCAGTCACGGTCATCCCGACCACTGCGCGGATCTCAATCCGCTGCTTCGCGCCAGGGCGTTCATGGACCAACGGCCCGAGCCGCTGCCGGTGCATGCGCTCTCCGAAGCTCTGGATGCCGTGCTGGCTCTCGATCGGCCGTCGATGCTCGGTGACTCGTATCGGCTCGAGACGTTCGAGACCGGCGATTCGATAACCATTGGGCCGTTCGCGGTCGACACCGCGCTGCTGCCGCATCCAAGACCCAATGCAGGTTTTCGGATCACGACGCGAGGTGCGTCGCTCGTGTACACGGGCGACGCCGGACCGGATCCGGCCCTGATCACGCTGGCCCGCGATACGGACCTGCTGCTTGCCGAGGCGTCATACGCCGACGAAGTGCCGGCCGATGTCCGCGGCGCCCTGTCGAGCGCCGGCGACGCGGCGCGCCAGGCGGCCGAAGCGGGAGTCAAGTCGTTGATCCTGACCCACCTGCTGCCGGGAACGGATCGCCGGCGAGCGTTGCGCGCCGCGCGGGATGCATATTCCGGTCCCGTCCGGCTCGCACGCGCCGGCCTGATAGTCGAGGTGGGTCGAGCCTAGAACAGGCCGACTGTCTCGCCGTCTTCGTTGATATCAACGTCCTCGCCGGACGGATGCGACGGCAGGCCGGGCATCATCAGCATGTCGCCGCAGTAGGCGGTCACGAAACCGGCACCGGCGAACAGGCGCGCGTCGCGAATCGGAACCCGGAAACCGGTCGGGCGGCCCTTCAACTCTGGATCGTGGCTCAGCGACAGAGCCGTCTTGGCCATGCACACCGGCAGGTGGCCGTAGCCGAGTCGCTCGAACTCGTGCAGCTGCTTGCCCGCCTCGCCCGAGATATCGACGCCGTCCGCGCCGTAGACGCGCGTCGCGATCGCCTCGATTCGCTCGACGAGCGTGGCGCCGTCGTCGGTCAGGAACCGGAAGTCTGGCGCGCCCTCGCTGGCCGCGGCCCACACGGCACGTGCCAGGTCCTCCGCTCCCGCTCCGCCGCGGGCGAAGTGATCGCTGACCACGACGTCGTCGGCGCCCGCGGCGAGTGCCACCTCGCGCACGACGTCGATCTCCGATTGCTTATCGGCCGGGAAAGCGTTGATCGCCACGACCGCTGGAATGCCGTAGTTGGCGACGATCTCGATGTGCCTGACGAGGTTGGCCGTGCCGGCCCGGACGCCTTCCGGATTCTCCTCGAGCAGCACCGGGTCGAGGGCCTTGCCGGCGACGACGTGACCGACACCGCCGTGCATCTTCAAGGCTCGGATAGTGGCCACGATCACGGCCGCGGCCGGG
>DASQLS010000043.1:0-5474 GCA_035629915.1 Candidatus Limnocylindrales bacterium
CCGAGCAGCACTTACCGCGCAAACGTGCAGCAGATCCTCGGCGCGCTGCTCGACAGGCTCGATCGCGAGCGGATCGTGATCGTGTCCGTGCCGGACTACACGCGCACGCCGCGTGGTGCCGATTTCGGCAATCCCGAGCAGCAGCGCGCGGGCATCGCGACCGTCAACTCGATCATGGCCGAGGAGGCCCGCGCGCGTGGCATCGCGTTCGTCGACATCAGCAGCGTCGCCAACGAAGCGGGCGCGGACCCGGCGTTGGTGGCGCGCGACCAGCTCCATCCGAGCGGCGTTCAATACGGTCGCTGGGTCGATCTGATCGAGCCGATTGCCGTCGACCTGCTGGCAGGCCAGTAGTCTTCGCGAATGGCAGCTGAATCGGCCGTCGTCACGCCGGCCCGGATGTGGTCGCGCCTGCGCGAATCGGTCGCCGTCGCGGTGGTCGGACTGGAGGAGCCGCTGCGGCTTCTGTCGGCCGCGCTGATGGTCGGTGGTCACGTGCTCGTCGAGGACGTGCCCGGGGTCGGCAAGACCCTGCTCGCCAAGGCATTCGCCAAATCGCTTGGCCTTGGTTTTGCGCGCGTCCAGGGAACACCCGACTTGCTGCCTTCAGATGTCACCGGCAGCAGCATCCTTGACGGCACCGAGTTCCACTTCATCCCCGGCCCCCTGTTCAACAACGTGGTGCTGTTCGACGAGATCAACCGGGCCACGCCGCGCACCCAGTCGGCGCTGCTGGAGGCGATGCAGGAGCGCCAGGTCTCGGTCGACGGCGAGACGCGGCCGTTGCCGCGGCCATTCGTGGTGCTCGCAACTCAGAACCCGATCGAGCTCGAGGGCACGTTTGCGCTGCCCGAGGCGCAGCTCGACCGCTTCCTGGTCCGCGTCGAGCTGGGCTACCTGAATGATGCGGAGGAGCGCCAGATGCTCCGCCGACTGCGTGACGCGGACGATCAGCTCGATTCAGTTGAGCCCGTCGTGAGCGCCGACGAGCTGGCCGGCGTGCAGGCGGCCGTGCGCAAAGTGCGTCTCGAGGATGAGGTCGAGGCATATCTGCTGTCGATCATTCGCGCCACGCGCGAACACCCGGACGTTCACCTGGGCGCAAGCCCTCGCAGCGCGGTCGCGCTGTACCGCACGGCGCAGGCGTGGGCAGCGCTCGCCGGCCGTGACTTCGTGATTCCTGACGACGTGCAGCATCTCGTCAAGCCGGTGCTCGGTCATCGTCTCGTGCTCGATCTCGACCGAGAGCTGCGCGGCGCAACGCGCCAGGCGGTGCTCGACGACGTGCTTGCCCAGACCCGCGTCCCGCTGGCCGAAACCGCCTGAAACAGGTTCGCACCTGATGCCTCAGATGCCCCAGATGAGTGGCTGGACCAGCACGGCAGTGCTGATCATGATCTTTGGCGTCGGCACGGCCTCGCCCCCGATCGTGTTCATCGGCGGTGCGCTCCTGGTCATTCGCTTGTTGGCCGATCGTTGGCCACGACGCGTTCTCGACGCGCTTGTCTACGAGCGATCGGTCTCGCCGAGCAGCACGGTCGTCGGCGACGAGGTGAACGTCCGCCTCTCACTGTGGAACAAGAGCCGGCTGCCGATTGCATGGGCCGGATCCGACGACACCATTTCGCAGCACCTCCAGGCGCGGCCGGCGGCGGCGGAGCTCTCGACCGCCGGCCCGATGCGGCCGTTCGAACGTGTCACGCGACGGGTGACCGTCGTGCCCATGCGCCGCGGCGTTCACGAGGTCGGCCCGGTCCGGGTCCGCGTGGCGGAGCATTTCGGCACTCACTCGCCGTACGTCGACGTTCCCGATCAGCCGGCGATCATCCTCGCCCGGCCATTGATGGTGCCGATCATCGGTTCGAGCCCGCAGAGCGCGCCGCTCGCGCAGGTGCGCGCGCGGCGCAGCCTGTATGTCGACCCGACGCTCTTCGCCGGCGTGCGGCCGTACCAGGCCGGCGACTCGATGCGGACGATCCACTGGCGCGCCTCGGCGCGCGAGGGAAAGCTCCAGTCGAAGCGCTTTGAGCCGGCCCTGTCGCGCCAGCAGATCCTGGTGCTCGACGTCCAGACCGTCGAGGGCGCGTTCTGGATGCTCAACTACGACGAGGACCTGTTCGAGGACCTGTGCATCGCGGCTCTGTCGCTGGCGCGTGCCAACGTCGTCGCGGACGCCGCGACCGGTTTCGCGGCGGCGGGCTTCACACGCACGACTCAGCGCATCGCCTACCTGCCGCCGCGCGCCGATCGCGAGCAGATCGAGCGCATCGGCGACCTGCTGGCGCGGATCACGACTGAGAGCTCGGCGCCGCTCGGCGAGCTGCTCGCGTGGCTGCCGCGTCGAGTGGCGCGCGGCACGACGATCGTCATTCTGTCCGGCCGCAACCCGATCTCCAGCGCCGGGGTCGTAAAGCGCCTCGAGGCATCAGGTTTCCCAGTCCATTTCGTACTTTTCCGCGCCACGGAGCAGATGCTTCGAGACGGCCGCCGGGCGGGCATGTCGTGCACGTCGGCAGTCGTCGAGACAGAGGGCCGTCGGCCGCGGGCGGTGGTGATGAACGCCGAGGCCGCCTGATGGATCCGATTCGATGTTGAGACGCTTCCGGGCCCGATTCGGCGCCTTTGTGTCGAACCGGGTCCGTCCACTGGTGCCGGCGCTGCTGCGCATCGTGGCCGAGGCCGGTTGGCTGCTGGTGCTCTACTCGATGGTTTCAGTCATCGCGGACAAGCGGCCGCCGATCATCGGCCCGGTCGAGATGAGTCTCTTCGTGGGAGCTGGAGTTCTCATCGGCGCAGTCGGCCGACGGTGGCCAGCCCTCGGTGCCGTGTTGGTGATCGTGGGCGCTTTCGTCGGCGGTCTCATCGGGTCGCTCGCTGGGCAGAATTTGCTGGCGTTCGACGACCTGGTCATCGGTCGCCACTTCGCCGGCTGGCTCGTCGGCCTGGCCGTCCTCCGTGGCGCCATCGTGTCGGTCGGAGACAAGGCCTCCGAGCAGCTCGAACAGATGCTCAAATGGGTACCGATCGCAATCGGCGTCATGTGGGCGTACACGACTTATGCCGGCCGACCCGAGCTGTGGATCTCGTTCGCCGTCGCGGCGATGTGGGGCACGGCGATGTACCTGTCCGGATCGCTCGTTGCGATTGGTATGGCCCGGCTCGACGTGCTTCATGCGGAGGTAAAGGACGAGCAGCAGCGGCGGGCGTGGCGCTGGCTGGTGTTGGGTGTCGGTCTGGCGGTGGTGCCGCTCAGCATTCCGATTGCCGTTCTGGCCGGCATTCCGCTGACGGCGATCGTCTCGCCGATCGTCGGGCCGATCCAGTGGCTGCTCAGCCTGATCGCCTATCCGCTCGCGGCCATCATCTGGCTGTTGAGCATCGTTCTGCGGCCTGTCGCCGGGCCGCTGAGCGAGCTGATGGACCAGATCGGCAACAACGTCATCGCGGTGCCGGATCAGACGACCGAGACACCCGAGATCGCCACGTTCGTTGCCGCGCTGATCACTCTGGCGACGATCATCGTCATTGGGCTGGCCCTATTCCTTACCGCTCGCTGGCTGATGATCCGGCGCCAGGGGCCGCCCGAGGAGCCCGAGTCGGGATATGCCGACATCGAGCGAGACATAGTTCTCCCCGTCACTCCAACGCCCGCACCAAAGACGCGCATCAGGCGATTGGGCAGTCCGCGTGACGCCGTCGGCGCGTACCTATCGACGATCGCCGCTCTCGAGGTTCGCGCCGAGCTCGCGCGACAGCCCGCGGAGACGCCCGCCAAGCACGCCGCGCGCCTGCGCGGCCGTCCGGAGCTGCGCGGCGTGGATCTCGCTCGCCTGGCGGCCGACTATCAGCTCGCTCGCTACGGCGCGCGACCTATCACCAGGCTCGAGAACGGACGTGCCGTCGACCGCTTCCGCCGAATTCGACGCTCTCTGGGTCGGGGACTCTGAGGCGGACTAGGTGCCGGTTCCGGTGAGGGTGACGCTGAAGTCCTCACCGTCCGATTGCGAGGCCGTTTCGCTGACCGTGAATGACGATGTGTCGTTGTACGTGCCAGCCGCGCCCGGTGTGAAGGTGAAGTTGACCATGCACGACCCACCTGCCGGCAGCGTGGTGGCCTGGCAGTTCTGAGAGGCGTTGAACTCGGCCGTTGGCGGCGCGCCACCGAAAATGTTGATCGGCCCGAAGGGGTCGCCGCCGTTGTTGGTCAGGATCACTGGGGCTGACGCGCTGGTGCTCCCGGCGGCGACGGCGCCGAAGTCGATCGCGGCCGTTGAGGCGGTCAGGTCGGTATCGACCCCGCTCAGGAACGGTGGGGGCGGGCCCGTCTGGCCAGGCGAGGGTGGCGTGGTCGGTGATGCCGTCGGTGATTCTGTCGGCGAGGCAGTTGGCGATTCCGTGGGCGACGAGGTCGGCGTACTCGACGGTGGAGCTGTCGCCGTGGACGAAGCCTGGCAGCGCGGCCTCGTGTCGCCGGAAGAGCATGGTCGACGCGTTCGTTCTGGAGTCGCGACCGGTGCGGTCCCGATGGCCCCAAGGTCGGGCGTCGCACTGGGCAGTCCTGTCGCGAGGTTGCCGACTGAAACGCATCCGATGAGGAACACGCTGGCGCCGACGACCGCGACGGACCCAAGCACTCGTCGGAATCGAGAGTACCGGCTGGTCATCTGACGTGGGTTCATGAGTGCCCCTCGTGCGGTCCGCGCGGCTGAGTATACGAACGCGAGCTTCATGGCCGACCCTCAGCGCATGAAATGGAGCAGGTTCAGGGGTAGCTCACGTGCGGGCTCGACGGCAAGAACGCGGCCGTCCAAGCTCACCGTCCCGTCGGTCGGGTCGACCTCGATAGCGGCCGTTTCGCGGTTGAGATGAAGGTTCGCGCGTGTGAGCCCGCGAGTGCGCGAAACCGCCAGGAACGTTCGGCTGCTGCCGAGTCGACGGGAGAACGCGTTGGCATCGATGGCCGATGAGACGAAGGTGGCCGACACGGACGCCGGAGCCAGCCCTCGACCGCCCCAGCCGGCGGTGTAATGGCGCGGCTCGGCCCACTCGACCGTTGCGTTGCCCTCGCCGTAGGCGCCCCACGCCGGGTAGCCCGACTTGAACACCACCTCGGGCTTGACGCCCAGCCAGCCCGGCTTCCATAGGACTATGTCGGCCAGCCGGCCGGGCTGGATCGAGCCGACGTGATCGGCTATTCCGTGGGTGATCGCCGGCTCGATCGTGCACTTGGCGAGGTAGCGCAGGAATCGGGCGTTGTCGTCGGGTGGTTGGTCGGTCGAATCGTGCGCCCAGGCCTTCATGACGTGGGCAAGCTGCACCGTCCGGCGCAGCGTCTCGCCGATGCGGCCCATGCCCTGCGAGTCGCTGTTGGTGATCGCAATCGCACCGAGCTCGTGCAGCGGCCCCTCGGCGGCCATGGTCGTCGCGCGAATGCGTTCTCGGTAGAGCGCAATGTCATCAGGGGAGTCGGGCGA
>DASQLS010000044.1:0-6059 GCA_035629915.1 Candidatus Limnocylindrales bacterium
TACGACCGAAGCCTGCGACTTACCGCCACCGGCACCGACGGATCTGCCGCGGCGCTCGTCGACACCCAAGCGGGCCTGACCGAGGTTGGCTGCGCGACGGAGACGGCCGACACGACCTTCGCTGCCCTGGCCGGCGAGACCTATTACCTGCAGCTCGGCGGCCCGGCGACGAGCGACAGCGGCACGCTGGCCCTGGCTGCGGCGGCGGACGCGGCAAACGACGACTTTGCCAACGCCCTCGCGATAGACGCTCTCCCGTATGCCGACACGCGGGACACGACGACGAGCCACCTTGAACCTGAAGAGCCGTTGCCGTCGTGCGCTCCAGGCACGCCTCCCTACAACAGCACCTGGTACCGATTCGAGGCCGCAGCGGATACGGGCGTCCAGATTCAGGCCACGGGCCATCCGACGCGAATCGGCATCTATACCGGCGCCACGCTGGGAAATCTCGACGAGGTCGCCTGTTTGGGCGGCATGACCGAGGACAGTCGTGTGACGTTCAGTGAGGGAACGACCTACTTCGTGCAGGTAGTCGGCGTAGGAGGATCGGGCCACCTGTCGCTCACCGTCGAGGAGGCGCCACCGCTCGACGAGGCGAGCCCGATCATCGACACGCCACCAGTTCCCGCGCCGGGAAGCGGCACAACCCTCCAGACTTCGATGACAACCATCTCGTGGACGGCTCACGACGACGGCAGCGGGCTTGCCGGATTCGAGCTCCAGCGCAAGAACAACACCGGCGCATGGAAGACAGTCGCGACGCCAGCCGATCCCACGGCCACGGTGCTGGAGAAGCTCAACACCACACACGCCTTCCGCGTTCGCGCATTCGACAACGAGGGCAACGTCAGCGACTGGACCACCGGTCCTTCGTACCTCCCACAGCTCAAGCAGGAGTCGTGGGCCAAGCTTCTCTACCGTGGCGGCTGGTCGAGGGAAGTACGTTCGGAGGCGTCGGGCGGCTCATTGCGTTCGACCTCGAATCTCAATGCCTACGTGTCGTTCGGCTTCACCGGCCGCGGGCTCCAGTGGGTGACGACTCACGGCCCCGGTTTGGGCACCGCGCAGATCACGATCGACGGCGTGCCCACGTTGGTCGATCTATCTTCTGCGTCCTCGATGAGCAAATGGGTCGCCTTCGCGGCGTCGTGGCCAGAGGCGGCAGTACATACGGTCGAGATTCGGAACACCAACGGATTGCGAATCGATCTCGACGCGCTGATCGTCTTCAAATAACATCCAGCGCGGCCCTTCGCACGAGGGGCAAGCGATCAAATCGCGCCACGGAGGGGTTTAGAGGGAATGAGACAACGAATCACGCGTGCCGTCCTCGGAGGGATGGTGGCCGTGGGAGCGCTGGCAATGGCGCCAGCGTCTGTGTCCGCTGCGCAGCCCGCATGCGGCGACTCACTGACCACGAGCACCACCCTGACGGCAGACCTGGACTGTTCCGGGTATAACGGCACGGCTCTGTACATGGGCCATAACGGGGTCGTGCTCAATCTGAATGGCCACACCATTTGGGGCTACACCGGCGACGACTCCAACAGTGGCGTCGACACCGATGGCTACGACAACACCAAGGTCACCAACGGCACGATCGCCAACTTCGGCTACGGCGTCTACATGGTCCAATCGGGCAGCACGAAGCTGACCCAGCTCGACATCGTGGGCGAAGCCGCGGATACCGGCGACTACGGCGTATATCAGGACTACGGCGCCGGCAACCGCGTTGCCAACTCTGATATATCCGGCGTTCAGTACGGGATCTACTCGCAGTACGCGTCGAACCTGCAGGTGCTGAACAACACCATCGACGCGGATTACATCGGCGTCGAGACCTACTACGACTCGCGCGACCGGTTCGAGAACAACGTGGTCACCGCAGACAGCTATGGCTTCTATGACGACTACAGCGGCAATCTCGTGTACGTCGGCAACCGCTCGAACGGCGGGGACTACGGCTGGTACCTGGACTGCAGCTCGTACGGCAAGGTCACGCTGAAGAACAACGTTGCCAACAACAACAGTGACTACGGCTTCTACCTGTACGAGTGCTACGGCAGCAACACGTCGTATGCTCCCGGGACCGGGTCCAAGATCACCGGCAATACAGCCAACAACAACGGCACCGGCTTCTACGACTACTACTCGATCAACTCCGTGTGGACGAGCAACGTCGCCCACGACAACGATGACGACGGGTTCTACCTGGAATATCCGGGCGGCGTCGATCTGACCTACAACAAGGCCAATCGAAACGGCGACACGGGGTTCGAGCTCTCCGAGAACTACAGCTCCGGCTACTACAACGTGTACCGGATCTCGTGGAACACGGCCAACCAGAATTCGTACGGCTTCTACGCCGCCTACGGAGCGCCCGGCAAGGGCAACGTGGCCAACAACAACAGCTCGGACAACTGCTACAACGTCCGCTGCAACTGATCTCCTGATCAGACGCAATTGAAGAGGGCCGAGGCGCATGCCTCGGCCCTCTTTTCTATTTCGGGTTGGTGCTGCCTATGTGGCGGTTGGTGACGTGTCGGATTCGCCGTGGCGGTGGCTGGCGTGGGCACGCTGAAGCTCGCGCACCAGGTCGGCCACATTGACCAGCCGCTGCGTGCCGGCCTCGAGGTCACGTAGCTGGACCTGACCGGCTTCCAGCTCGTCGCCGATGACTATCGCGAAATGCGCTCCCTCGCGCGCCGCACCCTCTAGCTGTCGGCCGAGCTTGCGCGGCGCTAGATCCGCACCCGTCGCCACGCCTGCCGCGCGCAGTTGGGTCGCGAGCGCCAGGCGGACGTCCGTGGCTGCCGGGTCGGCACCAACCACGACGGCCACCGGCTTGCCGATGCTTTCGGCGACGCCCTGCTTCGCCGCGAGCATCGCGATGCGGTCGATCCCGAGCGCGAAGCCGACGCCGGGCGTGGGCCGCGCCCCGAACAGCTCGATCAGCCCGTCGTAGCGCCCTCCCCCGCCGAGTGCCGACTGCTGGCCCTCCGCGCCGCGCTGATAGAGCTCGAACGCGGTCCGCGTGTAGTAGTCGAGGCCGCGGACGAGTCTTGGCGCACGGTGGATCGGGACCTCCAGTCGGTCGAGGTGCGCCAGCAGCGAGTCGAAGTGGTCGCGACATGCAGGGCACAGGAAGGCATCGATGGTCGGCGCGTCGTCGAGGATGGCCTGCGTGCGAGCGTCCCTCGTGTCGAGCACCCTCAGAGGATTGGCGCGCAGGCGATGCCGCTCGGTTGGCGGCAGCGCGTCCTCGTACTTGGCCAGGTACTCGACCAGTGCCGCGATGTACGCCGGGCGGCATGCGGCATCGCCGATCGAGTTGAGGTGCAGCTCGACGTCCTGCACCCCGACGTCGCGCACGAAGCGCAATGCCAGCTCGATCAGCTCGGCGTCGATCGCCGGCCCGGCATCTCCGATCGCCTCGACATTCCACTGGTAGAACTGCCGGTAGCGGCCGGCCTGCGGGCGGTCATAGCGAAACATCGGCCCGAACGTCGCCAGCCGAACGGGCTGCGGGAGCGTGTGCATGCCGTGCTCGACGAACGCGCGGCAGATACCCGCCGTTGCCTCGGGTCGGAGCGCCCAACGATCCTCGTTTGAGCCCGGCGAGCGAATCCGGAAGAGCTCCTTCTCAACGATGTCCGTTACTTCGCCGATGCCGCGCTCGAAGACCGCCGAGTCCTCGAACATTGGCGTCTCAATCGGCCGGTAGCCGTACAGCTCGGACAGACGACTGGCAATGTCCGACATACGGCGGTACGTCGTGGCGTCGGCCGGGAGCAGGTCGCGCGTCCCTCTCGGCGCCTGAAACTTGGGCATGTGACGATCCTATCTCCGCGGGCGCTGCCGGCGCTGCTGCTCGTTGGCTCGAATCGCGACCCAACGCCCAACCGCGGGTGTACGCTCCGAGCGTGGTTGCTGCTGTAGCCCGCGGAACACGCCGCGAAACGATGCAGATCCTGTTCGACTACTCGGTTGCGGACGAGAGATCGGTTCGCTGATCGCCGTGCGGACCCCGCAGGACGGTGAGCCGCTACGGATCATGCTCGTCGAGGGCCACGCCCTTGTGCGAGCAGCGATAAGGCAAACCCTGTCGGTCCCGGGCATGGAGGTCGTGAGTGAGGCGGCCTCTGCGGAGGACGCGCTGGCAACCGTCATGAACAACAAGGTTGACGTGATCCTGGTCGACAACGACCTGCCCGGTATGAGCGGGCTACAACTTGTCCGTGAACTTTCACCGCGCTTGCCGGACACCCATTTCATTATGCTCACCGGCTCGGTTAACAGGGACGAGATCCTGGCCGCGTTCAGAAATGGCGCCTCGGGCTACCTGACGAAGAACACCTCGCCCGACGGTCTCGTACGCGCCGTCCAGGGCGTTCGCCATGGCGATTTGCCCATGCCACGCCACCTGGCCGCTGAGCTCGTTCGGCAACTGCTCAATCCTGCGAACGCCAACATGGACGGCAGCGGGCTCAGCAAGCGAGAGAAAGAGGTCCTCGGGCGGATCGCCGACGGGCTGACCGACCGCGAGATAGGGACCGCGTTGGGGATATCGCCGCGCACGGTTGGCCGTCACGTCGGCAACATCCTCGACAAGCTTTCGGTACGGAACAGGGGTGAGGCGGCGCAACGTTTTCGGCTCGGTACGTAGCAAGTCGACCGCAATAAGCAGGAATGATTAGCCGCGTCTCCGTATACCCATTATTTGATGTGTAGTCCTGTGGGTATATCCGCGCATCCCACGCGGCCCGGACGGCCCTAGCGTCCAACCTTGTCCGAGCTCGCGACCCAGCGCAGCGACGGCTTATCACAAGGAGGTCGATCCGCGACCTAGAGGGTCCTGCGGGTAGCCCCACCGATTCAGGTGGATGACGACCTACCCAAGACCAACTCCTCAGGGACCAACGAACGCGTCCCGAGGAGACGGCAACACGCGCGCCATTTGCGGGCAAGAGTCAACGACCGAGGCCGCCCACGGCGGGGAGGCGCGGCCGATATCAGAGGGACCGAGTCCAGCGCGCCGTCTCCTCGACGGCCGAAGTGCCGCGCATGGACTCGACCAGGAGGCACAACATTCGGATGAAACGAACTATTGCGGTGTTTGTTACCGCACTGACGGTGCTCACGACGGGCACCATTCTCGGAGCCAGTGTGGCTCCGACTCACCTCGAAGGGTCATCGAATGCCGGCAAGGAGTGCACGGACGTCTACCCGAACGTCGAGGGTCTCCAGCAGCTGAAGATTGAGGGCGCGACGCCTGAAGACCCATTCCCGGGTAGCGGTAATTACAACGACGGAACCCTGTTCGTCTCCATTGTCATGCCGAGCGCGACGGGCACCTCTGCCAATAGCATCGATTGGACATCCAACATCGATGTGTTGGGCGTGGTCGTCAAGGACGGCACCGATGGAGCCAACTGGTACGACTACAGCCCGGCCGGCTCGCAAGGCGATGACAACCTGATCACGCCGGCCGATGGCCGTAGAGGCATAAGCCACGTCTCCTTCTGTTACGTGCCCGGTGGCGCAGATGCGGCCGCGGACCTGACGGTCGAGAAGACCGCAGTTCCGGCGTTCACGCGCACCTTCGACTGGACCATCGACAAGAGTGCCGACACCGCGACGGTCTATTCGGCCGGCGGCGGCGAGAGCAGCGAAGTCGAATACACAATCACGGTCACCAAGCTGGCCGGCGTGGATAGCGCCTGGTCCGTTTCGGGCTCGATCACGGTCACGAACCCCAACCCGCTCCTCGATGACGTCCTCCTCACCGGCGTGACCGATTCCGTCAACAACGGTGGGGTATGCACCGTCGACACGACCGGCGGACTCACCGTCCCGGGCGGCGGCACGAAGAGCTACCCGTACTCGTGCAGCTACGCGGCGGCACCCTCGCCGGCCGCCGGCAAGAACACCGCAACAGTTTCCTGGGGAGCCCAGACCCTCGCCAGTGGCGCAGAGCTCGCGGCGAGTTCGGCCTCATTCGACAAGACCTTCGACTTCGCGTCAGCGTCGCCGACGCTGGTCAACAACTCGATCAA
>DASQLS010000045.1:0-5220 GCA_035629915.1 Candidatus Limnocylindrales bacterium
TCACCGAGGCGCTCTTCGACGAGAAGGTCGGCTGGATCCGGAAAGCGGCGGGCGAGCGGCTCTCCGAACTCGAAGTCAACGTGATCATCTTCGACGTCGACCCCGGCTACCGATCGGGCGCCGGAGGCACGTCCATCGACAGAGGCGAGCTAACCATCGACGAAGTCGCGGGCAGTCCGCACTATCTGCTCGGCGACACCGAGGCGATGGTCGATCGACTGGTTGAGCGTCGCGAGCGCTGGGGCATCAACTACCTGGCAATCAAGCCACGGCACATGGACGTGCTGGCGCCGGTCGTGGCGCGACTGGCCGGAACCTGAATTGGAGGGCGCACCGATGAGCTCGCAGGAAGTCGACGATTACATGGCTGGGTTGCCGGCACAGAAGCAGACGCGCATGCGGGAGCTCCGCGCCTGGATCAAGGCTGCCGCGCCAGAGGCCGAGGAAGTGATCACCTACAAGATGCCCGGCTTCAAGCTGAACGGAAAGTTCCTGGTCTCGTACGACGCGTACAAGAATCACTACAGCCTCTTCCCGGCGAGCGAGGGCGTCGAAAAGGCTCTCGGCACGGAGATCGAGCCCTTCGTGACCGGCAAAGGCACGATCAGCTTCACCGAGGAGAAGCCCCTGACGCAGGCAATGGTCGAGACGATCATCAAGGTGCGACTCAAGGAGGTCCGCGGCGAGAGCTGAGGCGGCTGTCGATTTCGTCGACCTTCGTTCGTTGCACTTGATGACGGTGAACAACTCGCCGAACATCAGCCGAGAGGCAGCACGAGGAGGCAACACATGCGATATGCGCTTTTGATCTACGTCGAGCCGTGGGAGTCGACGCCCGAGCAGGACAACGAGACGATGGAGGCTTACAACGCCTTCGGCCGCGAGGCGGGCGAGGCCGGCGTGATGCGTGGTGGTGAGGCGCTCCACGAGGCCAAGACCGCGACCAGCGTCCGCGTCCGCAACGGCCAGACGCTCGTCACAGACGGTCCGTTCGCGGAAACGAAGGAAGAGTTCGGCGGCTTCTACATGGTCGAGGCGGCCAACCTGGACGAGGCGATCAAGTGGGCGGCCAAGATCCCGGGCGCGACGCGCGGCACGATCGAGGTCCGACCGATCGTCGACTTCCCGGACCCTGACGCCGAGTCGGCCGACCAGGCGCCGGCAGGCATGGCCGCTGGCTGACGCCACCGCGCGCGGCATCGGACGCCCGGGTCCGCCGGCGTTCGATGCCGTCGATCGCATCTTCCGCGAGGAGTCGGGCCGCGTCGTCGCGGGGCTGATTCGGGCAGTCGGTGACTTCGACCTTGCCGAGGAATCGGTCCAGGACGCCTTCGTCAGCGCGCTTGAGCATTGGCCGCGCGACGGCCTGCCTCCCAATCCGGGCGCGTGGATCGCCACGACCGCTCGGCGCAAGGCGATCGACCGCCTCCGGCGCCAGAAGACGCTGGCGCAGAAGACCGACGCGCTCGCCCAGCTGATTGCAGCCGATTCACCCGACGTTGCGACCGAAGTTGAGCAGGCGCTGGACCGACCCGCGGTGGAGGACGACCGACTCCGACTGATCTTCACCTGCTGCCACCCTGCCCTCGCGCCGGACGCCCAGATCGCCCTGACGCTCCGACTGCTGGGCGGCCTGCGCACGCCCGAGATCGCACGCGCCTTCCTGCTGCCCGAGCCGACCCTCGCCCAGCGATTGGTGCGCGCCAAACGCAAGATTCGCGACGCCGGCATTCCCTATCGCGTGCCGCCGGCCGAGGATCTGCCCTCGCGGCTGGACTCGGTCCTGCACGTGCTCTATTTGATCTTCAACGAGGGCTACTCGGCCACGGCCGGCGCCACGCTCGTCCGGCGCGAGCTGACGGCCGAGGCCATCCGGCTGGCGCGCGTCCTCGCCCAACTGATGCCAAACGAGCCAGAGGCGCAGGGTCTGTTGGCCCTGCTGTTGTTGCAGGACTCGCGCCGGGACGCGCGCCAGTCGGCGAGTGGCGAGCTGGTGCTGCTTTCCGAGCAGGACCGGTCGCGCTGGGACGGGCAGCGGATCTCGGACGGCCTCGCGTCGCTCGAGCGCGCCTCGTTCCTCGGGCCGCCCGGGCCGTATCAGCTCCAGGCCGCGATCGCGGCCGTTCATGCCCGGGCGGCCGCCGCCACGGAGACCGACTGGCCGCGCATCGTTCGGCTGTACGACCTGCTGTATGCGAGCAACCCGTCGCCGGTGATTGCCCTCAACCGGGCCGCGGCCGTCGCCATGGCCAATGGTCCGGAGGCCGCGCTGCCTCTCGTCGACGAGCTCGGCGCGGACGGCGATCTCGACGACTACTACCTCTTCCATGCCACTCGCGCCGACCTGCTGCGCCGCCTTGGTCGCCCCGATGAGGCCGCCGTCGCGTACGAGCGGACGCTCGAACTGGCCACCAACGAAGTTGAGCGTTCTTATCTGCAACGGCGTCTGTCAGAGGTACGCACCGTCCACTGACCGGCGCACAATCGCGCCGTGCTCCGCCGATTACGCTGGCTGGTGATCCCGTCCCTCCTCGTCGTCGCTGCATGCACGGCGTCGCTTCCAGCTCCTTCGCTGTTGACGCCCAGCGCATTGCCCAGCTCACCGGCAACAACTTCCCCGTCGGAATCAGTAGCACCACCGCCGACTGGATCCGCGTCTCCCGCCATTGAGTTTTACGACGATGGCTACCTGTCCTTTGAGTACCCGGCAGAGTGGCCGATCATCGCCACTAGGGTCTTCAATGGCGTCGCATTCACGCCGATCGTCCTCGGAACCGGCGAGTGGGACGACGGGTGTGAGCCCTTTGGCAGCAACGGAATCCATTGCAGCGGCTCGGAGCTGATTGCCGATCCTGGCGAGCTGGTCGCCGAGTTCTGGACCCAGGGCCACGGGCCGGCGTCGTTGGTCTATGAATTGCCCTCGTTCGAAAGCTACATGATCGAGGGCGGCGCGGCAGTGGATAGGTCCACGGGACCGACGTTCACCAATGCCACCGTCTTTCCGCCCGGGCGGTTGCCGTACGAGATGCGTGTTCGGTATGGCAGCCCAATGACCGAAGCGGAACGCGAAACCATAGAGATGATCATCGGAAGCGTCCGTTTCGGTTCGGACGATCGTCAATTTTCGTTGAGTAGCTGGGACTCCACGTCCCTGGGAAGTCGTGCCTGCACTCGAACTGTTCTGCGCGGACAAATCGGGCGCGGTGATTTCCCGAGCCTCAACCTGGGCGGGACTGCATACGCCGCGTTGTCGTGGCCGCGTAGTTGGACGAGCCGGTTGCCTGAAGGCGGTCGGGTCGAGATTCTCGACGAGTCCGGAGATGTCGTCGCCCGAGAATGGGACGAAGTCGAGATTGGTGGCCGCGGGGATGCGAACGAATTCAAGGTCTGTGCCGACGCCGTCAGAGTCGTGCGGGCGTTTCCGTAGGCGCTACATATCGGCTACAATGTGGTGACAAATGAGCGCCATGGCCGTTTACAGCGACGAGATCAAGCGGGTCCGCGACCTAGGCATCGATAGTGCCGCGATTGCGCGGGCTACCGGAGCGGCACGGGCGACCGTGAATGCCTGGCTGCGGGCAACGCGCCGGCCACGCGCGGAGCATCGGGATCGGCTGCTCGAGCTGGTGGCCATCGCCGATCGGTTGACGAGCGTCATGGATGACGAGCAGGTCGGGCTGTGGCTCCAGAAGCCGTCAGTGGCCCTCGACGACCAGCGTCCGCTGGATGTGCTCGCTGACGGCCGCTACCGCGACGTCTCCCGGGTCGTCGCCGAGCTGGAGAACGACTCCTTCTCTTGATCGATACGGGGCTGATCCCCAGCACACACGTCACCGGCACCTGGTGGCGTATCGGCCACCCGGGCGCGGACCCGCTCGCCCTGACTCCCGAGCCTGCAGATGGGCGCTGGCAACGCGGCGAGATCATTCGGGCTCTCTATCTGGCCGACAGCGAGGAAACCGCGTGGGCGGAGTGGTACCGCCACTCATCAGAGCTCGGCGTTCCGCCCCAGAAGCGACTCCCCCGAGACATGTACCGCTTCGCGGTCGACCTCGACAACGTCGCCGACCTGACGGCGAAGGGCGTTCTCGGGCGTCTCGGCCTGGCCAACCTCGCTCCCACCCGCCGGCAGTGGCCACGGACGCAGCCGGTCGGCGAGGCGTGCTGGCGCGCGGGCCGTGCCGGCCTGATCGCGCCATCTGCGGCCCACGCAGAAGGTCGCGTGCTGGCCGTCTTCCGGCCCAATCGGCGCCGCCCCGCAGGGATCAGATCGATGCCTCCGGCGAAGCGTCATTCCGAGCTGCCCGCCCTACCGGTCGGGCTTCGGACCTAGCCGCAACTTGGACCGCCTCAGCCGGTGTTCTGAAGCCCGGCGGCCACGCCGCTGACGGTCAGGTGAACCAGGCGCAGCAGGTCGGCCCTGCTCGGGTCGTCGTCGGATAGCTCGCGCAGCCTGCCCAGCAACAGCACCTGCAGCTCGGACAGGGAATCGACGTACGGGTTGCGCAGCTCGATCGAACGCTTGAGCACCGGCATGTTGTCGAGCAGCGTCTCGCGGCCGGTGATCTCGAGAATCTGCTTGACGGACAGCTCGTACTCCGCGCGGATGCGCGGCCACACTTGGTCGGCGGTCGCGCCCGCCAGCGACGCGTAGCGCGCCGCGACCGGCATGTCGGCTTTGGCCAAAATCATCTCGGCGTTGTCGAGGACGCTGGCGAAGAACGGCCACGACCGATAGAGAGCCTTCAGCCGATCCAAACCCGCTGCGCCATGCTGCGCCCGGTACGCTGCCAGGGCAGACCCGGTGCCATACCAGCCCGGCACGTTCGCGCGCGATTGCGACCAGGCGAACACCCACGGGATCGCGCGCAGGTCCGCCAGAGCGGTGGCGTGGCGCTGTCCGCGCGCGGCTGGTCTCGAGCCGATCGTCAGCGCGGACAGCTCGCCGATCGGCGTCGCCGCGCGGAAGTACTCCTCGAACTCATCGTCCTCCCAGACGAGCGCGCGGTACGTGGCGCTGGCCGTCACGGCGAGCTCGTTGACCACCTCCGAGTTCTTCTCGAGAGAGAGCGTGGCCTGTCGGTCGTGTTCGCGAGTCGAGGCCAGCAGCGTGGCGTAGGTCAACTGCTCGAGGTGGCGAAGGGCGATGCCCGGGTTCACGTAGCGGTCGGCGATCACCTCGCCCTGCTCGGTGAACTTGAGCCGCCCGTCGACCGATCC
>DASQLS010000046.1:0-4250 GCA_035629915.1 Candidatus Limnocylindrales bacterium
TGGGCGACCACATTGCGCACGAACGGTCCGTCGGGGAGGGCGATAGCCGCATCGCCACCGCCGTCGTTTCGCGAATGGCCAGGGGAATGACTGCTGACGTCACCTGGCGGTGGCGAGCTCAGCCAACGAAAGGAGACTTCATGAAGCCGTTGATCGCCCTGCTCGTCGTGGGACTCGCCGTCGCCGCGGTCGCCTTTGTCGCCGATTCGCCGCTGCTGTTGCTGGCGAGCGTCGCCGTCATCGGAAGCGTGATCCTCGGTGTCTTCATCCTGGGCGTCCGAGCCGCTCAGGAGGGTGACTTCGTCGTCCCTTACGTGGTCATCCTCGGCGCAGCACTGGCGATCGCCGCCCTGGCCGTCACGGCCATCGTGGCTGGAGCGTGGGACGACGCGCCCGGCCTCGTGCTGCTGGGCATCGTGCTGATAGTCACCGACATCGTCGGCGTCTTCACCCTCGGCCTGCGCAGCGCCCAGCGGAGCAACTGACAGGCGCGCAAGCTGGCTCAGGCGGTAGCGGCCTGAGCCTCCTTCGGCTGAAGGACGCGAATGCCGTTGCCGAAGGGATCTCGGATGCCCATGTCCGTGCCGTAGAAATGATCCGTCGGCTCCTGCGTGAAATCGGTCACGCCTCGTTCCTTGAGCGTTTCGTAGAGCCCGCGGGCGTCATCGGTGTGAAGGACGAGGCCGCTCAGCGCGCCCTTGGTGATCAGGTCGCGCAGCTGCTCGGCCGTTGCCTCGTCGTGAATCGGAGGTCCCGGCTGCTCGAGTGCGATCTCGAAGCCCGGATCGGAGGGAGCGCGCACGGTCAGCCATCTGTACGGACCCTGCTTGACGTCTGACCCGACTTCGAGTCCGAGCTTGTCGACGTAGAAGTCGAGCGCCTCCTGCTTGTCCAGAACCCAGATCGTGGCGACATTGAGCTTGACGGTCATTGCTTGATTTCTCCTGTCGGCTGATTGCTTGGCACGAGATCGATGCTAGGCAACCGCGACGTCCGGGGCTTCTCCAAAACTGCTCTCTTTGGGCGTCGCCACGGCGGTTGCGCGCGCCGCGCCGAGCGGCCGCATGGCCATCATCTGCACACAGTTGGGCGCAACCATCGGTCCGTGCCCCGCCCGGTACTGCGACGGTGTCTCACCGACGATGTCTCGAAACGTTCGACTGAAGGTGCCGAGGCTGCTGAAGCCGACGTCGAGGCAGATGTCGGTGACGCTGCGCTCGGTCTCGCGCAGCAGGAACATCGACCGCTCGACTCGACGCCGTTGGAGGTAGTGATGCGGCGTTTCGCCGAACACAGCGCGGAAGCTGCGGCTGAAGTGCGCCTCGGAGATATGCGCCACAGCGGCGACCTCGCGCACGTTGAGCGGCTCAGCGTAGGCGCGGTCCATGGCGTCCCTGGCGCGCAACAGGCGCCGGTTCAGATCCTCGACCTCCCGGCTCACGCAGGCAACGCTACGCCAATCCGGCGCTAGCCGCCCTCGCTGCCATTGGCCAGATCGACCGTGGCATCGGCAATCTCGTGGAACACGCGCGGGATGCGCTCGGCGTCGATCGCCGAAAAACGACGCCACGCGGCCAGGACTTTGTCGTCGCGGTCGTGGATGCCGGCCACCGCCTCGAAATCCGGATCGAGCACGAACACGGGCGCCTTGCCGACCGACTCGCGGATGACCGAGTTCTCGCGCTTGTCACCTCGACCGCGATCGCTGTCATGGACGATGACGTGGGGAATGCGCAGCTCATTGAGGACGCGCGAGTAGAGCACCAGGTTGCCCTTGCCGCCGACCTCGACGATCGAGATGCCCAGCGCGTCGGGATCATGGCCGAGCCGGCTAAAGATGAGCGGTAGCGACAGTCGTTCGGTCTGGCCCTCGGTCAGCACGACCGCGGTGGCAAAGAACATCTCGTTGCGTTCGTGGTCGAACTCGGCTTCGAGCCGGACACGTTGCTCGTCCGTGAGCAGCCCGGGTGGCGCACGACGGACGGCCATGCCGCTCGGCGACAGGTCCAGGCGCACGATCTCGGGGTAGTTGATCGCCTCGAGCAGGGCCGGCGCGCGGGTCGAGTAGATGACCTGGTTGCGCTCCGAGTAGCGGCGCAGCAGCTTGTAGAAGTGGCGCTGCTGCTGGGGGGTGAGCATCAGCTCCGGCTCCTCGATCAGGAGAACCTCGTTCTGCGCGCCGGCCAGACGCCGCTCGGCGATCTCGGCAACGACCGCTTCGGCCAGCGCGGCGTCGCTCGAACCGTAGGGCGAGCTTTCACCGGACGAGGAGAGCCGCGCTCGTGCCGAGAGGTAGGTGACGCTCGGCAGAGGGCCCTCCGGTTCGCTGCCGTCGTTGCGACGGATACGGCGGGAGGCGGGCTTCCCACCGTCGCGAGATTCGAAGTGCGCGGACACGTCTGGACTGGGCCCGCTCTCGGCCGCGAGGTCCGGCTGTCCGGTCAGCAGCCAGGAGATTGCTGCCAACAGGCGCGACTTGCCGCTCGCCCGCGGACCGATCAGTGCGGTCATTGGCTGCAACTCGAAATCAACGTCGGGAAGGCCGGCGACGCCGCGGACCGAAAGGGAGCTTAGGCGCATGGCCCGACTCTAGTCGGACATTGGCGCGGTTTGGCGTGCTGATATGAGGCTGTCAGTTTGGTGCGCTCGGCCGCAACTCGCGCCCATGGCGTCGCCCGCAATTGTTGCGTTCTGGGCGGCGCCGCCGCCAGCTGAAGGGGAGATCAGCGGGTCGTGGCCAGACTCGGTACGTCCAAGAGTCAGTCGATGGAGGGCATGGACGACTCGCTATCGGTCGCCGGCTCGGTCGCCGCCCTGGCCGAAGACTCCCCGCTGGATCTCGCGGACACCATCCGTCGCCGCACGCTCACCGTCCATGCGCGGCGCCGTGGAGCGGACGTGCTGCGCGATATCGCATTCGATATCGTCGGCATCGAACGCGACTCGACCACCGTCCGCGATCGCCTTGCCATTACCCAGCTTCTCGATCAGCCGATCAACGAGGCGACCGAAGAGGCGCTGCGTGTGCTGGTTGCCGAACTGCTCGGAGCGATCGAGGCCGCGCCGCACGGCGTCAGATCGGCGATCGCCTTCTCATCGGTGAGCAGAACGGACTTCGAGTAGGCGCTCGTCAAGTGCGCATTGACTGCACACGACTGTCGTTGACCACCCGCAACACCCCACGTACCGGTACTCAGTTCCCAAAGTACGGCTTGTCCGAGTGGCTCATGAAAGCCAGCATTCGACCCGTCACACAAATCTTAAGTACCACCAGTCATCCCAATTTTGGAGAAGACGCGAATGGCTTCAATGCAGGTCCATGAGCTGGGCCCGATGCTGACGGCAAGTGAGGTAGCGAACCTGCTCCACCTGCACGTCAACACCGTCAAGCGCCTTGGCGATCGTGGCGAGCTGCCCTTTTATCGCGTCTGCAAGCGCGGCGACCGCCGATTCCGGCTGGACGACGTGATGCAGTTCCTCGCTCGCAACCGCTAGCACTCATCTCTCCACAGGGCGGGCCACTGGGGCGGCCTGCCGGAATAATCGGATCACAGGAACCGCCGGGTCATCCGGCGGTTCTTCGTTTGCGCGACTGTCTGGCACGCCGCGGCCTAGGATTGACACGTGCCGATCCCGCCACCTCCCGCCGGGCCGACCGACGGACCGCTGACCTTCGAGGAGCTCCAGCTTGCGACACGCAACCGGGGCATGCCGCTCGAGGCGCTGCGCTACGACCTGACGCCGACCGGGCTGCACTACCTGCTCATCCACTTCGACATCCCGGCGATCGAGGCGGGGACGTGGCGCCTGCAGATTGGTGGCGCAGCCGATGCGCCGTACGACCTCGGGCTCGACGAGATCAAGGCGATGCCACGCGTCAGCGCGCCGGTCACGCTTGAATGTGCCGGCAACGGCCGCGCCCGCTTGACGCCGCGGCCGCTTAGCAACCCGTGGCTGTACGAGGCGATCGGCACGGCCGAATGGACCGGCACCTCGCTGTGGCCGTTGCTCGAACGAGTGGGGCTGCGCGAGGATGCGGTGGAGATCGTGTTCAGTGGCGCCGACCGCGGCGTGCAGGGCGAGCAGGAGCATGACTATCAGCGCAGCCTGACGATCGATGAGGCGCGCCGGCCGGAGGTGATGCTGGCGTACGAGATGAACGGCCGGCCGCTGGAGCCGCAACACGGTTTCCCGCTGCGCCTTGTCGTTCCCGGCTGGTACGGCATGACGAGCGTGAAGTGGCTGACCTC
>DASQLS010000047.1:0-12424 GCA_035629915.1 Candidatus Limnocylindrales bacterium
TCGACCGTGTCGCCGAGCAGCTCGAAGCCGTGGGCCATCCGCGCGCCGCCGTAACCGCCGGCGAGGACCACGACTCGGGTGGTATCAGTCACGCCCAGAGTGTGTGCTATAAGGATGAAGACTGTACTGACAAGAGGGGGAACGTCACCGTGTCGCGAATCGTTTTCGGCGCGTGGGCGCTGATGGCCTCCGTCGTGCTGGGCGGGTGCATCTCAATCTCCCCCACAGGCCCTGCTGTGCCGACGGTTCCTTCCGTTCCCTCAGCCGCGGCCGTACCCACCCAGCCCGGACCCGGGCAGACCGTTCAGCCGGTGCAGACGCCCGGCCAGCAGGCCAGCGGGAATCTGTGCGACAGGGTCACTCTCGACGAGATCTCCGCCGCCGCCGGCGGCGCGCCGGCCGTGTTGGCCGAGGATTACGACATGGAGGGACAGTGCAACTGGGACGTCGGCACGCGCAACGAGCTCAACCTTCCCGCCGCGTTCGTCAATCTCCGCGCGGACTTCAGCAATGCCCTGGACGATGCACGCACCCTCTTTCCGGGCGGCGAGGACATCGCCGTTGCCGACGACGGATACTGGATGCCTGATCTGAACGTCCTGACGTTCAGCAAGGGTGGCCGGATCTTCTCGGTCCAGATCGCGCTTATCGACTCCGACGAAGTCGATCCGCGCGCGGTTGCCATCGGGATCGCCACGGCGGCCACGCCCCGGCTCTGACGCCCGAACTCATGACCCGCTGAAGTCAGCCGGTGATGCCGGGCAGAACCTCGCGGCTGAAGGCGTCGATCCATTCCTTCTGGTTGCGACCGACGTTGTGCAGGTAGATCCGGTCGAAGCCCAGGTTGGCGAACTTCTGGATCTCGCGCCGGTGCGCCTCGAGATCGGAGGAGATGAGCATCCGGCCCTCGAAGTCCTCCGGGCGGACGAGCTTGGCCATCTGTTCGAAGTCGGCCGGTGAGCGGATGTCCTGCTTGGGGAACTTCATTCCGCCATTGGGCCATTCGCTCATAGCGTTGGTGAGCGCCTCTTCATCCGTCTCGGCCCACGACATGTGCACCTGGAGGATGAACTTGAACGAGTCCGGGTCCTGGCCAGCTTCGCGGCGTCCCTCGCGGGCGCGCTCGCGGATCATCTCGATCTTGCCCTCCGGCGCGCCGACGGTGATGATCCCGTCCGCCGCCTGACCGGTGCGCTTGGCGGTGATCGGTCCGGCGGTGGCAACGTAGATGTCGGGTGGCGTCTCCGGCAGCGTCCAGAGCTTGACCGTCTCCATCTTGAAGAAGCGTCCGTCGTGCTTGACCTCGTTGCCGGTGAACAGCCGGTTGAAGAGCTCGATCGCTTCGAACATCCGGTTGATGCGCTCGGGCGGCTCGGGCCAGTACTGCGCAACGACGTGCTCGTTGAGCGCCTCGCCCGACCCAAGTCCAAGCCAGAAACGGCCGGGATACATCGCCGCCAGCGTCGCCGCGGCCTGGGCAATGACCACCGGGTGGGTACGGAACGTGGGGCAGGTCACGCCCGGACCGACATCTCCCTTGGTGCGTTCCGCGACGGCGGCCATGAACGCCCACACGAATGCCGCCTGGCCCTGCTGCGGAACCCAAGGCTGCAGGTGGTCGGCCGCCATCACGCCGCTGAAGCCCGCTTCCTCTGCCGCGACGCAGTAGTCGATCAGCTCGGTCGGGTGGAACTGCTCGAGCATCGCCGCGTAGCCGATCTGTGGCTTGGCCACTGACAACTCCTATCTCCGCAGCTCCGTGCGGGTGCTGCTGCGCGTTGGCTGGTGACGGCTCGGCCAGCCGAGCCGTCACGGCCTCCTAGCGAGGATCTCCGTGGACGTGCACGCGCACCGGCCGAAGCACGAACGAGACGCGCTGCTGGGTCTGGAACCTGGCGATGTCGACCTCGGCGGTCTCGGGCGAGTAGTAGCGGTGGGCCATCTCGGCAATGTCCGCCTGTGCTCGGTCGCCCTCGTATGAGTCGACCAGCTCGACGTCCAGCGTCACCGCATCGTCACCTTCAAAGACGGCCAGGTTGGCGCGCTTCTCGCGGCGCAGGTTGGACGGCCAGCGCCGGCCCTGGCGCGAGTTGATGACCATCTCGTCGCCGCGAAGGAGGTACCAGATCACGATCTGGTGCGGCGTCCCGTCTGGATTGACGGTCGCGATGGTCGTGTGGCGAACCTGCTCGGACAGGAAGGATCTGATGTTCGGGTCGAGGGTCAAAGCCTCGGTTTCAGCGGTCACCTGACGATGTTAGACGCTCTGCTCAGCGGGACCGTTCGCCCAAGAAAAGAGCCCGCCGAAGCGGGCTCTCTCAATGGCGGGTGCCGAACGGAGTTATGTGGCCGAAGGCGCCTGAACGAAGCCGTTCGCCTGCAGCCAGGCCCGCGCGACATCCGCTGGGTCCATCTGGTCGACGGCAACCTGCTTGTACAGGTTGGCCAGCGTGGTCGTGTCGATCCTCGCCGACACGTCGTTGAGGATCTTGTCGAACGTGGCTCGATCAACCTTGGCCAGCAGATCGTTGCGGATCAACGGAGCCATGTTGTCGGCCGGCTGGGTGCTCAAGTCATCCTCGAGGATGACCCAGCCGTTGACGATGATGTCGGGCTGCGTCGAGCACAGCTCGGCAACATCGATCGTGCCCAGGCGGAGTGCCTCGGCCATCGGCGTGTCGCATGCGGGAAGCAGCGTCGCGCCGGCAACCGTGTCGGCCGTGATGCCGTACTGCTCGAGCGCGCCGCCCGCGGCGCCGCACAGCGGGTTAGTCGGGCAGTCCTCGGGCAGGCCCCAATTGAGCTCGCCCTGGACGGCGGCCAAATCGCCGATCGTCGTCAGGCTGTGCTCGGCGGCCGTGTCGGCGGTCACCACGAAGGCGTTCGTGTCGATCGCCGGGGTGTAGTTGAGCGCCGTCAGGCCCTTCGCTCCGGCGAGCTCGTTGAGATTCGTCAGGTTCTCGTCGGAGTTGCCGGTCGGCGTGCCGCCGTAATAGGCCACGCGGCTGCCGATGTACTCCGGCTGGAGTTCGATCTGGCCGCTTTCGATTGCGGGGGCCACGACCGGCCGCGCGCCGAGCCCGATGCCCGCCCGATCGATGGTGTAGCCATTGGCCTCGAGCGCCTGGGCGTAGACCTCGGCCATGACCCGCGCCTCGTCGAATCCGACCGATCCAATCTTGATGGTTGGCTTGCTGCTCCCACCCGAGCTGCACGCGGCAATAACCGCCAGCAGCGTCGCCCCGAGAGCAAGCATGCGGTATCTCCGCATGGGTCCTCCTTCGCTTGTGCTGACCCATTGGTAGGCCCGCCGTTTCCGACTATATGCCGGATACGCCCGGAGCCTGTGAAACGGATGAGTGGTCGCTCGGCCGCAGGCGCTTTGAGCGTGGGGCGATCAGCCGCTGGCCGACGGCGAAAATGACGTCGGTCACGATCACCAGCATTGCCACCAGCACGGCACCTCCCATCACCTGGCCGATGTCGCGCTGGGCAAACCCGTTGACGAGGTATCGCCCCAATCCGCCGAAGCCGAAGATCGCGGCAAGGGTTGCGGTGGCGAGGATCTGCACCGTTCCTGATCGGATGCCGGTCAGGATCACGTCCACCGACAGTGGCAGCTCCACGCGCGTCAACAGCTGACGCTCGGTCAGCCCGAGGCCGCGACCCGCCTCGATCAGGTCGCGATCGACGCCGCTGATGCCCGAGTAGGCGTTGACCATGATCGGAGGCACGGCCAGCACGACCATGGCGATGACCGCCGGATAGATCTTGAAGCCGGCCTGTGGATCGATCGCGGCGGTGATCGGCAGCACGATGGCGATGACCGCGATCGACGGCAATGCGCGCCAGATGATCGACGAATTGATGGCCAGCCCGACGCCGCGCCCGGTGTGTCCGATCCACAGCCCGATTGGCAGGGCAATGGCGATGGCGATCAGCAACGCAGCGAGCGAGATGCCGACGTGCTCGGCGAGGCGCACCGGGATGCCGTTCGGGCCGCTCCAGTTGACCGGATCGGTCAGCCACGCGACGGTCTCGCTGACGATGTTCATGGAGCTGCACCGAGTGGCGGTTCAAGTGCGCCCTTGGCCACCACTGCCGTGGTCGACCACGGCGTCAGCCGTCGCTGCAGTCGCGCGAGGCTGTAGTCGGCTAGCAGAGCAAGGCCAATCGAGAGTGTCGCGCCGATGTACAGCTCCACCGGGAAACTGCGCCGGTAGCCCTCGAGGATGAAGAAGCCAAGGCCGCCGAAGCTGTCACCAAGCACGGCCGTGACGGTGACGAGACCGATTGTCGAGACCGTGGCGAGGCGAACGCCGGCGATGATCAGCGGCAGCGCGAGAGGAACCTCTACTCGCCACAGCCGGGTCCGGCTGGAGTAGCCGAGGCCGTCGGCCGCCTCGATTACATCGGCCGAGACTGAGTCAAAACCGGCGGCGATGTTGCGCACGAAGATGACCAGCGTGTAGATCACGAGCGGGATGAGGACGGTAAGCAGCGAGATCCCGGTGACCGAGATGAGCGCGGCAAAGATGGCCAGGCTGGGGATCGTGTAGAGCAGGTCCGAGACGGCGAGGAGCGGCCCATACGAGCGCCGCCGCCGAACCGCCACCACGGCCAACGCGAACGAGATCAGAAAGCCGATGAAGACGGCCAGGATCGTCAGCCAGAGGTGCTGGACGGTCCGATAGGCAAGGTCATCGAGATGGGTCAGCACCCATTCGATGTCGCGCGACAGATCCATCAGGCCGCGGTGGCGCGCGTCTCGCGCAGCGCGGCCGCGATCTGCTCGACGGTCACCAGTCCAAGGACGCGCTCGTTCCGGTCGACGACGATGCCGATCATCACGTCCGCGTCGAGCATCTGAGAAAGAGCGTCCTTCAACGTCGACCGGGTGCTGAAGGTCGGTGACATCGACTCGGACATGGCCTCGGTCAGCGTGCCTGATTCCGGGATCGAGTCGGAGTTCAGCCAGCCGATCGGGCGATCACCGTCATCGACCAGGAGCACGTAGCCGAGTTCACCCTCGCCGAGCCTGCCACGGGCCGTCTCAGCCGGTTCCCCGACTCGCACCGACACCGGCGGCTGGAGCTCGAGCTCGGCCACGCGGCGAAGTGACAGGCGCTTCAGGCCGCGGTCGGCGCCGACGAAGCGGGCCACGAACTCGGAGGAGGGGTTGGACAGAATCTCGGCCGGCGGCCCGAATTGGGCCAGGAAGCCGCCGACCTGCATCACCGCGATCAGGTCGCCCATCTTGATCGCCTCGTCGATGTCGTGGGTCACGAACAGGATGGTCTTGGCGAGGTCCTCCTGGAGCCGGAGCAGCTCGTTCTGGAGCCTGTCGCGAACGATCGGATCGACCGCGCCGAATGGCTCGTCCATGAGCATCACCGGCGGGTCGGCGGCGAGCGCGCGAGCCACTCCCACTCGTTGACGCTCGCCGCCCGAGAGCTGGGCCGGGTATCGGTCGCGATATGCACCGGGCTCGAGGCCGACCAGCTGGAGCAGCTCGTCGCTGCGCTCGGCGATGCGCTTTGCATCCCAGCCGAGCAGACGCGGCACGACCGCAACGTTGTCGGCGACGGTCATGTGCGGCATCAGGCCGACCTGCTGGATGACGTAGCCGATGCTGCGCCGGAGTGTGATCGGGTCCTGGCTCGTGACGTCCTTGCCGCCGATCAGGATCTGGCCGCCGGTCGGCTCGATCAGCCGGTTGACCATCTTGAGCGTCGTCGTCTTGCCGCAGCCGGACGGGCCGACGAGCACGCAGATCTTGCCCGCCGGCACGGAAAGGCTCAGGTCGTGGACCGCCTCAACGGTGCCGTAGCGGCGCGAGACATGGCGAAACTCAACGTCCAGTGCGTTGGCCATCGGCGCACCGTATACGCTTCGCCGGTGGAACCCAAGCCACGGCCGGCGGGGTCAGGCGAGAGCGCAATCATCGTCCCCGTCCAGGTGCCTGTGCCGGTCGGCCGGCTACGCGATCGAATGGATCCGTCCGCGGCCCAGGGAGTGCCCGCTCACGTAACGCTGCTCTATCCGTTCAAGCCGCCCGAGGCACTCAAGGACGACGTGCGGCGCGCCGTCGAGCAGATCGTCGCGGCCGAGCCGGCCTTCCCGTTTCGGCTCACGGCGGTTGGCCGCTGGCCCAACGTGGTCTACCTCGAGCCCGACCCAGCCGAGCCATTCCGACGCTTGACGCTCGCCCTGGCCGCGGCCTTTCCCGACTTTCCGCCCTACGAGGGCGCCCACGCCAACGTCGTACCGCACCTCACGATCGCCCAGGACGTTCCCGAGGACTACCTCGCCGCGGCACAGCACGCGCTTCCCGGAATGCTCCCGATTCGCGACTTCGCGCGCGAGGCGTGGCTGATCGGGCACACGCCCGAACAGCCCTGGCACACGCTCTGGCGGCTGCCGTTGGGAGAGCCCGACCGCGCCACGGACCGAGCCGCCGACGACCGCGGCTAGACTTTCTCTATGCCCCAAATTCATCTGCGCGCCGAGGAGGGTGACTACGCCCCACTCGTGCTGCTCCCCGGAGATCCCAATCGCGCTCGTCTCGTCGCCGGCATGCTCGACGGCGGCCTCGACGGAGCCCGCCTGGTGAACGACCACCGCCTGATGCTCGGCTACACCGGCACCTACAAGGGAGTGCCGGTGAGCGTCCAGACGAGCGGCATGGGCACGCCGTCGATGTCGATCGTCGTCGAGGAGCTGCTCCGCCTGGGCGCCAAGCGCCTTATCCGGATCGGCACGTGCGGCGGCATCGGTCGCGGCCTGCGCACCGGCGACGTCGTCGTGGCCACCGCCGCCGCTCCCATCGACGGCGCGACGCGCACCTACCTGCACGGCGACCCGTACGCGCCGGCGGCCGATTTCGAGCTCACGCGAGCGCTGGTTGACACCGCCCGAGCGCGCGGATTGGAGCCGGGGATCGGCCCCGTGGCCTCGGTCGACGTCTTCTACAACCCCGACGAGGACTACGTCACCAAGTGGCGTTCGCGAGGCATCCTCGCCTTCGAGATGGAGGCCGCGGCGCTGTTCTACCTCGCCTCGAGGGCTGCAGGGAGTGGCGAGGACGTGCGTGCCGCTTGCGTCCTGACCGTGAGCGACACGCTCATTGCAGACGAATCGAAGGGGTATGGCGAGGATTACATGGACCTCGCCGATCTCGAGGCCGCCACGGTCAAGATGATCGAGGTCGCTCTCGAGGCAGGCACGGCGGAGGCGCGCTCGGGGTCATGATCCCGATCGGCGTCAACCTGACCTCGATCGGTGTTTCCTCGTCGTGGTGGAAGGAATCCGCCGAGGAGGCAGAGGCGGCCGGCTTCGCGAGCGTTTGGTGCTGGGATCATTTCGTCTCGCGCGGCAAGAAATCGGATCCGGTGCTCGAGTGCTGGACGACGCTGACGGCCGCTGCCGCGCATACGTCGCGCATTCGGGTCGGCAGCTTCATCAACAACGTAATGAACCGCCACCCGGCGGTGCTGGCGCGGATGCTGGCCACGATCTGGGATCAGAGCGGCGGCCGCGTCGACCTGGGCATCGGCGTCGGCGGGTCCGGTCCTGAGCTGGGCATGTACGGCATCGACATGCCCGAGCCCCCGGTTCGGGTGCGCATCCTCGAGGAAGCCGTCGCTGTCATCCGCTTGCTCTGGTCGGGCGGTCCGGTCGATTACTCGGGCGAGTTCTTCACACTCAGCGAAGCGTGGGCGCATCCCGCGCCGGAGCCGCCGCCGCGGATCATCGTCGGCGGCGAGAAACCGGGCGGCGCGAAGCTCGCCGCACGCGTCGGCGATGGCTGGACGACGAACGCCGAGGACTACGAACGGCTGCTGCCGATCCACCTCGAGGAGCTCGCGGCGCGCGGCCGATCGCGCGCGGACCTGAAACACCTGCTGGCCGTATCGATCTCGCGCGACGAGCCGCTCTCGTCGCAGCCGCTCATCGCCGACATGGCCACCTTCCTCGGGGAGTGGCAGGAACGTGGTGCGGACGAGATCGTCGTCTCGTGGGTGCGCCCCGCGGAGCTGCCGGCACTGCTCGAGGCAGCGGCCAAGGCGGGCATCGGCGGAGAAATCGCGTAGGCTGAACAGAGAGATGTTCGGACGATCCGAGACCACCAACTCAGGCGACGCGGCCGCTGCCGCGCTGCTCGCCGGCCCCCACGACATCTGTGTCCGCTGTGGCCGACCCACGCCATCCGGCGTGTCGATGTGCGAGGCAGACAACCCGGGCGCGATCAAGTCGCCCAGCTCGACCCAGGTTCACGGCACGATCGTGATCGGCGTGCTGGTTGGCTTCCTGCTGCTCGCGGCGCTGTTGCGCGTCGCAACCTCGGGCGTTGGGCCGTTCCCGTCGTCGATCGCCGGCGCCGCGACGCGCGACGACGGCAGCCTGGACGTCGTCGTCACGGTTGCCAACAACGGCGAGCGCTCGTCGGCCGCGAGCTGTCGCACGGCGTCGGGTGTCGCCATCGACGCGCCGTCGTCCGTCTTCTTCACCGAGCTCATTCCGCCGGGCGAGTCGATCTCGTTCACCCAGACGCTCAAGCCGCGTACGGGCGGTCAGCCGCTCAGCCCGGGCTCCGTCGTGGTTCGCTGCAACTGATCCGAGGGATCGTCACCGGCTGAGGCGCTCTCGACCGGCTCGAGCGCCTGGCGATTGTCGATACCGAACGCGTTGACCGCGGCGCCGAGGGCGAGCAGGATTGCGGTCGTCAGCATGGCCAGGTGGAACGCCTCGGTCGACGCCTCCCGCGCAGCGTCGGCGGTCTCCGGCGGCACCGACGGATCCGGCGCGTTGAGCGGCGGGAGCTGCGCGCGGACTTCCTCGGAGTTGACGTCCAGGCCGGGCACTCGATTGGCGAGCCCGGCGTAGAAGCTCGCGGTCACGATCACGAAGATCAGAGCACCGGCGAGCTGGGGCCCGACGCGCGAGATGGCGTTGTTGATCGCCGACGCCAGTCCGGCCTGGCGCCCGGGCACGGAGCGCATCAGCGCCGTGGTAAGTGGCGCCACAAGGATCGAGAGTCCAAGGCCGAAGAAGAGCTGGCCGGGCAGGATGTCGACGAAATAGTCGGTCGGTGGCAAGTAGGTTGCCGGATCGCCGATGCTCAGCAGCCACGGCGCGCTGTCGGCCGGGATGCGTACCAGCCAGAGCATGCCGACCGACATCAATGCCGGCCCGACCGTCATGAAGGTGCGCGGCCCGAACCGACTGGCGAGTGCGCCGAAGCGGGTCGAAAAGAAGACCAGGAAGAGCGGTCCGGGAATGAGCGCAAGCCCAACCGCGGCCGCGGTGTAGCCGAGCGTGCCCTGCATGTAGACGACGACGAACAGCAGCTGCACGTACAGCGCGCCGTAGATGAGCAGCGTCGAGAGGTTGGTGACCGAGAAGTTGCGCGAGCGGAACATCGACAGCGGCACGAGCGGGTTGCGCGCCCGGTGGAAGTAGAACGGCAGGGTGATCAGCGACAGCGCCCCGACCGCAAGCGCAACGAACGCAATCGGATCCTGCCACTGGCGCTGCTGGCCGTAAATGGCGCCGAACGACAGGCCGCCGACAGCCAGTCCGACGAGCAGCGCGCCGATCCAGTCGAAGTCGTCGCTGGCCGTCTCGTCGCGGCTCTCCTTGATGTGGCGCTGGGCGGCCCACAACGCGACCAGGATGAGCGGCACGTTGATGATGAAGATCCACCGCCAGCTCAGCTCGTCGACCAGCAGGCCGCCGATGAACGGGCCGATGATCGGTGCGATGCCCGATGCGGCCGCCCAGACACCGAACGCACGGCCCTGCTCCTCGCCCTGGAAGTTGGTCGCGAGGATGGCCAGCGAGCCGGGCACCAGGATCGCCCCGGCGGCACCCTGGACGAGGCGGGCGAGGATCAGGAACTCGACGTTCGGAGCGATGGCGCACACGAAGGAGGCAATGCCGAAGAGGACGAGGCCGATGACGAAGATCTTCTTGCGGCCGTAGAAGTCGGACAGCGCGCCGGCAAGCACGAGCAGCGCGCTGAGGGTCAGCAGGTACCCGTACTGGACGTAGTTCTGGCCCTCGAGGACGCTCACGAAGAGACGCGGCTGAAGGCCGATTGCGGGCAGTGCCACGGTCAGCACGGCCGAGTCGAGGAAGACGATGCTCGACCCGAGCACCGCGGCGATCAGCGTCCAGCGCTTGTCGCTTGTCATGTAGCGCCGGCGGCATACATCGGCCGCCATCCTACAATCGGCCGGTGGCATCCCTCGTGACAGATTCTCGCCGTGTGGCGGCACGCCACGATGACGAGCTGTCCGTCGCGACAGAGGCAGCGCGCCGCGCCGGTCGGCTGCAGATGGAGCGCTACGAGCGACTCGAGCGCATTGTCCACAAGTCCGAGCACGACGTCGTGACCGAGGTCGACACGATGTCCGAGCAGCTGATCGTGGCCATGCTGCGCGACGCGTTCCCGCACGACGGCTTCCTGGCCGAGGAGGGCGGACGGATCGAGGCGATCCCTCCGAGCCCTGAATCTGGCCGGCCCGAGGAGTCGGACGGAGCCCGTGCGGGTGACCGGGTGTGGATCATCGACCCGCTCGATGGCACCGTGAACTACGCGAATGGCATCCCCGTCTTCTGCGTGTCCATCGGCCTCGCCATAGACGGACTGCCGGCTCTCGGCGTCATCTACGACCCGGTGCGCGACGAGCTCTTCACTGCCCAGGCAGGCAGGGGAGCCCGACTCGACGGCGAGCCCATCCGCCACCCGGTCAAGGACAAGCTCCTCGATTGCGTCGTCTCCCTCTCGTTGCCGCGGCGTGGCTGGGCTCAGCGCGAGCACAAGGTCCGGCGCAGCATCCGCGTGTCGCGCTCGATGGGCAGCGCCGCGTTGGCGCTCGCCTACGTCGGCAACGGCCGCTTCGACGCGTTCGTCCAGTCCGGCGGACTGTCGCTCTGGGACATCTGCGCCGCCGGACTGATCGCCACCGAGGGCGGCGCACAATTGACCACGCTCGACGGCGCGCCGTGGTTCGACATCTCGCACGCGAGCAAGTCGATCGGCCTGCTCGGCGCCGCCCCGCGCCACCACCAGACGTTGCTGGAGCTGCTCAAATGACGTCGATCCCGGTCAGCCGCCTCAACCACGCGGTGCTCTACGTTCGCGATGTCGATCGCGCGGTCGAGTTCTACAGCCGCGTCTTCGGCTTCGAGGAGGTATCGCGCATCCCCAACTTCGCCGCTTTCATGCGCGCGGCAGGAACCGACAACCATCACGACCTGGGCCTGTTCTCGGTCGGCCCGGACGCACCGCGCCCGCCGCGCGGCTCGGTTGGCCTGTACCACCTCGCCTGGGAAGTGCCGACGATCGAGGACCTGGCCACGGCCGCCAAGGTGCTCCGTGAGTCCGGCGCGCTCGGTGGCGCGAGCGACCACGGCGTCAGCAAGTCGCTCTACGGCGCGGATCCGGACGGCAACGAGTTCGAGATCATGTGGCGCGTGCCGCGCGAGCAATGGGGCGAGCTCGAGACCGAGGCGGTCATCGCGCCGCTCGACATGGACGAAGAGGTGCGCCGACACGGCACGCCCGCCGGCGGCGGGTGACAGCCTGGCCCAGGGGCTGGCTGCCCTACGAGGAAGTTCACGGCAAGGACCACACGGTCATCGGGACGGTCCTCGTCTGGAAGAAGCTCGAATCGAAGGAGCTCGACCGGGCGCGCGACATCAGCGTCTACCTGCCGCCTTCGCTGGCCGAGGCGCTGTCGCAGGGGCGTGCTCCGGATCGGCGCTACCCGGTGCTCTACTTCATGGACGGCCAGAACGCCTTCGACGAGCGCACCTCCTACGTCGGGGAGTGGCAGGCCGACGAGACGCTCGAGGAGCTTGCGCGTGACGGGCTCGAGGCTATCGCCGTTGCGGTACCCAACGGGCACGAGGCGCGCATGGACGAATACGACCCGTGGCGCGGCAAGAACGCGTTCACCAAGGGCCGAGTCTCTGGCGGCAAGGGCGACGCGTTCCTCGAGTGGCTGGTCGGATCGGTCAAGGAGATGGTCGACAGCTCCTTTCCGACGCGCACTGAGCGCGAGGCAACCGGGATCGTCGGCTCGTCCCTCGGCGGGCTGATCAGCCTCTATGCGCTGATCGGGCAGCCGAAGGTATTCGGCATGGCCGTCTCGATGAGCCCGGCCGTGCGCTGGCACGACTTCGAGCTGCTGCGGCTGATCGAAGGGGGTCGGATGCCGAAGAGCCGCATCCACATCGACATGGGCACGCACGAGTGGAGCGGCGCCGTCGAGGACCTGCGCCAGCTGCGCGACGTGTTGATTGGATGTGGCTGGCGGGAAGGGCGGGACCTTCAGTACGTCGAGGAGCGCAACGCCTGGCATCGAGAGAGCGCCTGGGCGCGCCGGCTGCCCGACGCGCTCCGTTTCGTGATGGC
>DASQLS010000048.1:0-12828 GCA_035629915.1 Candidatus Limnocylindrales bacterium
ACCCGAGACCGACGATGCGTCACGCGCCGATTAGAGCACCGCTCAGCCGAGGGCGAAGATCTGGTCGATCACGCGCATGTTGGCCACCGCGTCGCGCGCCGGGTACGGCGGCGGCGCGCCATCGAGCACGACCGCCGCAAACGCCTCGGCCTCGACGGTATACGGGTCGCCCACCGGGAAGGTGATCACCTCGGTTCGCGGCGCGATCGGGGGTTCGCCACCTGCGGTGACGAAGATCTCCGTCGGCCGATTGGGCGGGATGTTGAAGGGGATGCCGATCGAGAGTCGGCCGTTCGTTCCGTAAACGTGGACGCGCTGATCGGTCTCCGTGCGCGTGGTGCAGGTGAACGTCGCCTGGCCCTCGGGGAAGTCGAGGATGGCGCTGGTCAGGATGTCGACGCCCATCAGCGGATCGCGCACTACCGATGACTGGACCCGAGTCGGTTCGCCGCCGAACAGCGTGCGCGAAAGGTTGACGTTGTAGCAGCCGATGTCATACAGCGCGCCGCCACCGACGGCTGCGATGTTGCGGATGTTGTCCGGGTCGTCGTTGTAGTACGAGAACCAGCTCTGGATCGCCGACAGCCGGCCGATCCGTCCGCTGGCGACGATGTCGATGACCGCCGCCCAAGATGGATGGAGGCGGTACATGAACGCCTCCATCAGGGTCATGCCGGTGCGCTCGGCAGCGGCGACCATCTCCTCGGCATCGCCGGCGGTCATCGCCAGCGGCTTCTCACACAACACGTGCTTGCCCGCCTCGAGCGCACGGATCGTCCATTCGCGATGCAGGTGGTTGGGCAGCGGGATATAGATCGCGTCCACGTCGCTGTCGGCGAGGAGTGCCTCGTACGAGCCGTGCGCTCGATCGATGCCGAGCTCCGCAGCCACGATCTGCCCGCGCTCCGCGTCGCGCGATGCGATCGCGACAACTCGGCTGCGGCGCGCGCGCTGGATTGCAGGAATGACCTTCGCGCGGCCGATGTCGGCGGTCGACAGCACCCCCCAGCGGAGCTCGCCATCGCCCGTTGGGCTGGTCAACCCCACGAGGACTCGGTGACCGGTCGAAAGGCAACTTCCAGGATGCGATGGTTGCGCGGCCTGGTGAGCACGAACAGGATCGCCTCGGCGACGTCCTCGGGCCGCATCATGCCCGCCAGCTGGGGCATGTCCGGCGTGCGCCCGCGACCCATCGCGAAGTCGGTCGAGACGCCTCCGGGGCAGACGTTGGTGCAGCGCACGCCCTGCTCACGCAGCTCATGGTCGAGCGCGGCGGTAAGGCCGACCTGCGCGAACTTCGACGAGCAGTAGACCGCCTCGTTGGGCAGACCGCGCCGGCCGGCCTCGCTGGCGACGGTGACCAGGTCGGCTGCGTCACTCTTGAGCAGGTGCGGCAGTGCCGCGCGGACGGAATAGATCAGGCCCTTGACGTTGATGTCAATCATCTCCTCGATCTGATCGTCGGGCGTCTCGAGGAAGGGACCGTAGCCGCCCACCCCGGCGTTGCCGATCAGGATGTCCAGCTTCCCGAAGCGATCGACGGTCGCGTCGACCATCGCCTGGATCGACGCGGGATCGCGCACGTCGCACTCACGAGCCAGCGCGCCGTCGATGCCGGGGTTCTCGCCGCGGCGCGACGCCAGTCCGAGCTTGACTCCTTGGGCCGCCAACTGGTGTGCGGTGGCAGCGCCGATACCCCGGCCAGCGCCCGTGATGAGCGCCACTCGACCTTCAAGCGATTCCACGGCCACCCTCCCCGATTCGTCGGTCCGTCAGCGACCGATCGCTCTACTTGACACCCCGCCGAGGATTGTAGGACCGTACGACAATCCGCCCGCCTGTGAGGGGTTCGAAAAGCCGTTGGATCAGCGTCGCGATGAACCCGGGCTGCGGAGCGAATCCGTCCGTCGGGCGAACCTGAGCTCCATCGCTCGCGAGCTCCACAACACCGGTCCCCTGTCGCGCTCGGAGCTGGGCGCGCGCACCGGCCTGACGCGGAGCACGATTCGAGCCCTGATCGGCGAGTTTGCCGCGGCCGGCCTGGTCTCCGAGGTTGGCTCGACGTCGCTCGGCACGCCAGGCCGTCCATCGGTCGTCGTGACGCCCAACGGCGCGCGTCCCACTGCGCTCGCACTGGAGATTGCGGTCGACTCGATCGCCGGCGCCGTGGTCGGCTTCGGCGGCGAGATTCGGCAGCTGCGGCGCATCGAACGGCCGCGCGGCGAGCTCTCGCTCGAGCAGACGGTTACAGACCTCGCCGCGCTCGCCCGCCGGCTCGACGGCTTCCACACTCGCCGCGGCGACGTAATTGGCGTCGGCGTCGCGATCGTGGGTGTCGTCCGGCACTCGGACGGACTCGTCTCCCTGGCACCAAACCTGGGCTGGCATGACGTGGCACTTGGCCAGGCACTGCGCCAGGTGATCGGCGCCTTCGTGCCGCTGTCGGTGGCCAACGAAGCCGACCTGGGCGCGCTGGCCGAGACGCGACGCGGAGGGGCACGCGGCTGCGCGAACGTGATCTTCATTTCAGGCGAGGTCGGCGTCGGCGGCGGGCTTATCGTCGACGGCCGACCGATGGCCGGCGCCGCGGGCTACGGCGGCGAGGTGGGCCACATGCCCATCAATCCCGAGGGAGCCACCTGCCACTGCGGCTCAACCGGTTGCTGGGAGACGGAGATAGGCGAGGACGCGCTGCTCGTAAAAGCAGGCCGCGAGCGCGGCGGTGGCCGTTCGGCGATGGATGCCCTGCTGCGTGACGCGCGCGCCGGCGATGCGACGGCCCTGGCGGCGCTCGATCACATCGCGCGCTGGCTCGGGCTGGGCCTCGCCGGCCTCGTTAACCTGCTCAACCCGCAGCGCATCGTCCTCGGCGGCCGGTTTGGGCGACTCTTTCCGTTCGTCGTCGACACCATCGGCCGCCAGCTCGACCGCTACGCGCTGGATGCGCCGCGCCGGCTGGTGACCGTCGTTCCCGCCGAGCTGGGCGAAGACGCCGGTCTGCTGGGTGCAGCCGAACTTGCCTTCGAGCCCTTCCTGAGCGACCCGGCGACGTGGCTGAAGCCACGATCGAGTACGCTCCCGGCGCTTGCGTCCGCATAGCCCATGGGCGAGTCGACGGAAGTACGATGCAACGCGCTGGACATTGGGTCACCCCAAGCCAACGGTCGCGTCACAACCGGGGGCCATTTTTGGATTGTGTCGCGCTCACCCCAAGTGGAACGAGACCGGCAGGAAGGCTCCCGGGTAGGGGCAGAACGGAGGTGGACCGACGACGTCGATGAAGTCTCACTTTGACCATTTATCAGGCTTTGGAGGAGGAACAGATCGAATGCGTTTGACGCGTCGAGCAGCGGTAATCCTGCCGGCCGTGCTACTCGTCTCAGCGGCGTGTGGCGGCGGCGGGGCAACTACCGCACCAACAGCACCGGCATCGGCCACGGCGGGGGCTTCGGCGACCGCGGCGGCAACTGCCAGCGGAGCGGCCGAGGGCTGCACCGTCGGCATGTCGTGGAACAACTACCAGGAAGAGCGCTGGGCCCGGTGGGATGAGCCCGCTCTGAAGGCAGCCATCGAGGCTGGCGGCGGAACGTACACATCCAACGACGCTGGTTCGTCAGAGGAAACCCAGATCACGAACGTCGAGAACCTGATCAATGACGGTGCCGACGTGGTGGTCATCCTTGCCCAGAACACTGAGGCAATCCTGCCTGCCGTAGAAGCGGCGCTGGCCGAGAACATCCCCGTCATCGCCTATGACCGGCTCATCGAGAGCCCGGACGTCCTGTACACCAGCTTCGACAACGTCAAAGTTGGCGAGATGCAGGCGCAAGCGGTGCTCGACGTGGTTTCGGAAGGCAACTTTGTCGTCATCAAGGGCAACGGCGATGACGCCAACTCTGACTTCCTGCGCCAGGGCATGGTCAACGCGGGCATCCCGGACGTGGGTGAGAACAGCGACACGATCACCATCGTCGGTGAGTCGTACACCGACAACTGGGATCCGGCGATCGCGCAGACCACCATGGAGCAGTTCCTGACGGACAACGACAACGAGATCGATGCCGCGCTCGTCGAGAACGACGGAATGGCCGGTGGTGCCATCGCTGCCCTCGAGGCGCAGGGCATGGCCGGAACGATCCCGGTGTCGGGTCAGGACGGCGATCAGGCCGCCCTGAACCGCGTTGCTCTCGGCACGCAGACCGTGAGCGTCTGGAAGGACGCCCGCGAGCTGGGTACCGCCAGCGGTGAAGCCGCGATCGCACTGTGTGAGAACGGCGATCCGTCGGCAGTCGCAGGGACGGCGCCATTCACGACGCCGGGCGGCAACGAGGTTGCCGGCATCCTTCTCGAGCCCATCCCGGTCACACAGGAGAACCTGAACGTTGTCCTCGAAGCCGAGTGGATCGACGAGGAGACCCTGTGCCAGGGCGTCACGGCCGGTTCGGTCGACGGCTGCCCCTAGTCGATAGCTGATCCGTCAGCGATCTAGTGCGCCCCGCGCCGGTGGAAACTCCACGGCGCGGGGCGTTCTCGTAAGCAGAGGATTCGGATGACAGAAGCCACGTTGCCCCAGGGCAGTCTTCCGGAAGTCGCGCCGCCGCGAAGCATCGGTGCCTCGCTCAGGGCGGCCGGCATAGATACGCGGCTGCTCGGCATGCTCCTTGCTCTGGGCGTCATCTGGATCGGCTTTCACATCGTGTCAGACGGCGGCTTCATCACGCCGCGAAACCTGTGGAACCTCTCTGTTCAAAGCTCATCGATCGGCATCATGGCGACGGGCATGGTGTTGATCATCGTGTCGCGCAACATCGACCTGTCCGTCGGCGCCATCCTCGGCTTCGTCGGGTATTCGATGGCCATGATGCAGACGATCTGGATCCCCATCACGCTCGGCTTCGGCCTCGAGCAGCCGTGGGCATGGATCGTCACCGTGATCTTCGGCTTGATCCTTGGCGGCATTCTGGGACTGATCCAAGGTTTCATCGTTGCCTACCTTGGCGTGCCGTCGTTCATCGTGACCCTCGGCGGCTTGCTCGTCTGGCGCGGCCTGATTTTCCAGTACGTCCAGGGCCAGACGCTCGCGCCGCTCGACACCACATTCCGATTGCTGGGAGGTGGACCTACCGGCTCGGTCGGCGAGTTGATGAGCTGGTTCATCGGCATCCTGATATGCGTGGGCATCGTCTATGCGCTGATCACGAACCGTCGTCGCCGACGCCGCTACGGCTTCACGATGCGGCCGGTGATCGCCGAGATCGCGATCGGTGTTCTCGCCTGCGTCGCCGTACTTGGCGCCGTCTGGGTCGCCAACAGCTACTACTGGCCGACAAACCTGGCCGCCCAGTACGCCGAGCAACAGGGCATCCCGATCCCACCCGGCGGACTGCAGATCCCAACCGGCATCGCCAACCCGGTTCTGATCCTGCTCGTAGTCGGCGGTTTGATGACCTACCTGGCGACGCGCCGCCGTTTCGGCCGCAACGTCTACGCCATCGGCGGCAATCCCGACGCGGCCGTACTCAGCGGCATCAACGTCAAGCGCACGATCATGTACACGTTTGGCCTGATGGGCCTCCTGGCCGCGGTCAGTGCCGCCGTCCAGACCGCGCGCCTCAACGCCGCCGTCACCGGTCTCGGCGTATCCAACGAGCTGGACGTCATCTCGGCCGCGGTGATCGGCGGAACCTCGTTCGCTGGCGGCATCGGCACGATCCCGGGCGCCATCCTCGGCGCCGTGGTCATGCAGTCGCTCAGATCCGGGATGCTCCTGTTGAACGTCGATTCGCCGGTCCAGGACATCGTCGTCGGTATCGTCCTCGTAGCTGCCGTCGGCGTCGACTCGTTCCTGCGGCGTCGCGGAACCTGAGGAAGGATTTTGAGATGACAGTCCAGCAGAACCCGACACCCGACTCCTTCCCCGGCCCGGCAGTCGCCGACCAAGCCGCTGCTCCCGCCGACGACCAGCCGCTGCTCGTCGAGATGCGCGACATCCGCGTCTCATTCGGCGGCGTCCATGCCGTCAACGGCGTATCGGTGGACCTTCGCCAGGGCGAGGTCGTCGGACTTGTCGGCGGCAACGGCGCCGGCAAGACGACGCTGATCCGAACGCTTTCGGGCGCCCATCCGGCCGACTCGGGCCAGATCTTCATCAACGGCGCGCCAGCCACGATCAAGAACCCGCGCGATGCCAAGACCTACGGCATCGAGTGCATCTACCAGCAGCTCGCGCTGGCCGACAACCTTGACGCACCGGCGAACGTCTTCCTGGGGCGCGAGAAGACGACCGGCGTCGGCTCGCTCGACGACAGCCACATGGAGTCCGAGACTCGCAAGGTCATCGGCCGGCTCAACCCGCGATTCAGGAACTTCAAAGCACCCGTTGTCTCGCTGTCGGGTGGCCAGCGACAGTCGGTCGCCATCGCGCGAGCCATCTACTTCGACGCAAAGATCCTGATCATGGACGAGCCAACGGCCGCTCTCGGCCCGGCTGAGACAGCCCAGGTACGCGAGCTGATCACTCAGCTGACGTCGGAGGGCATCGGCATCTTCCTGATCAGCCATGACATCCACGATGTCTTCGATCTCGCCGATCGGATCAGCGTCATGCTCCACGGCCGGCTGGTCGGCACCGTAAACAAGAGCGACGTAACGACCGACGAGGTGCTGGCCATGATCATCATGGGCAAGCTCCCAACGGAAGTGACTCGCCAGGAGCTCGCCGAGCTCCACGGCTGATGGGCGAGATGGCCCTCGATCAGCCTCTACGCACGATCCATCGACTCGAGGGGGAAACGGTCGAGGTGGAGGTTCTGCCGACGATCGGCGCCCGCCTGCACCGACTGCGGGTGTTCGGGCACGACTTGATGAGGACGCCCGACGACATCTCGACGCATCTCGACGACCCCTTCTACTGGGGCGGCTATCACATGCTGCCGTGGACCAACCGGATCGCCGCCCGTCCGACGCTGGTCGGCTCGGGAACCGTCGACCTTGCCGCGAACTTCAAGGACGGCACGGCGATCCACGGCCTTCACTACGCGACGCCGTGGGACATCGATGAGGTCGGCTCATACTCGGTCTCGGGAGGCGGCAACGAAAGCGGCTGGCCATGGCCGTACACCGGGCGCGTCGAGATCCGCGTCGAAGGCTCATCAGTTCGCGTCCGGCACGCGGTGACGAATCTGAGCGACGAGCCGATGCCGGCTGGGGTGGGCATCCATCCGTGGTTCCGGACTCCGGTCGAGGTGCGTGTGCCGGCGCGGGTCGCCATTGCCTCGAATACCGACGCCCAGGCGCCCCACGAGCCGCTCAGCGCCGACCTCGACTTCCGGGTCCCGAGGGAGCTGCCGACCGGGCTCGACGCTGCGTGGACCGACGTCGACCAGCCGTGCGTCGAGTTGCGCTGGCCGCACCTCGACATCAGTGCCGAGCTCCGAGCCAGCGCGCCGACCGTGTACGTGGTCGCGGCCAGACCGGACAACGTCGACGCCGTGGCCGTTGAGCCGCAAACGCATGCCCCGTGGGGCCTGAGGCGGTTGCTCGACGACGAGCGCGGCGGCCTCGATTGGCTGCCGCCGAACACAACCCTGACCCTCGATTCCGAGCTTACGTTTCGCCGCGCCGCAAAGGAGCCAACGTGACCACCCCGTTCTTCGACCAGGTCCCGGATCGAATCCCATACGGCGGGCTCGATTCGAGCGATCCCCTCGCCTACAAGGTCTACCAGCCCGACCGGATGGTCCTCGGCGAGCGGATGGAGGACCACCTTCGACCGGGCGTCTGCTTCTGGCACTCCTTCGCCTGGCCCGGCGTGGACATGTTCGGCATGGGCACACTTGACCGGCCGTGGCTCGAGCTGGCCGACGACGAGATGGCCGCCGCGCGCACGCGCATGGACGCTGCGTTCGAGTTCTTCAGCAAGCTCGGCATTCCCTACTACTGCTTCCACGACCGCGACGTCGCACCCGAGGGCGACACTTTCGCCGACTTTCGGGCCAACCTCGATGCGCTGGCCGACGACGCCGCCGGTCACCAGGAGCGGACCGGGGCACGCCTGCTGTGGGGCACCGCCAACCTCTTCGCGCATCCGCGCTACCAGGCCGGCGCCGCCACCAACCCCGATCCCGAGGTGTTTGCGTACGCTGCGGCGCAGGTCAAGCACATGCTCGAGGTGACGCAGCGGCTGGGCGGCGAGAACTACGTGCTGTGGGGCGGTCGCGAGGGATACGACACGCTGCTCAATACCGACCTGCGCCGCGAAGGCACCCAGTTGGGGCGCTTCCTGACGATGGTCGCCGAGCACAAGGCAAAGATCGGCTTCAAGGGTCAGCTGTTGATCGAGCCCAAGCCGATGGAGCCGACCAAGCACCAATACGACTACGACGTCCAGACGGTCTACGGTTTCCTGCTCAAGCACGGCCTCGAGGCGGAGTACAAGGTCAACATCGAGGCAAACCACGCGACGCTGGCCGGCCACAGCTTCCACCACGAGGTTGCCTTCGCCGTCGCGAACGGGATTCTGGGCAGCATCGACGCCAACCGTGGCGATCCCCAGAACGGCTGGGACACCGACCAATTCCCGAACTCGGTCGAGGATCTCGCGCTGCCGCTTTACGAGATCCTGCGTGCCGGTGGGCTGGCGCCGGGCGGCTTCAACTTCGACGCCAAGCTGCGTCGACAGAGCATCGATCGCGCCGACCTCTTCCACGCCCACATCGGTGGCCTCGACACGCTCGCGCGAGCACTGCTCGCCGCGGCGGATCTGGTCGAGTCGGGCGATCTCGCGGCAAACATGGACGGGCGCTACGCCGGCTGGGACGGGCCTCTAGGGTCGTCGATCCTCGGCGGCGACGTCTCGCTGGCCGAGCTCGAGCAGCGCGTCGCCGCCGGCGAGATCAACCCGACGCGCGCGTCGGGTGGCCAGGAGCGGCTCGAGAACGTCGTCAATCAACGCATCTGGGCCGCGGACCGCTGAACTCCTCGTCCGGCTACCGCTGACCGACACGTGGCACTCGTCCTCGGCATAGACGTCTCGACGACAGCCACCAAGGCCGTCCTCGTCGGCGAGGACGGCCGCGTGGCCGCTATCGGCGTCGCCGAGTACGGCTTCGACATGCCGCGACCGACGTGGAGCGAGCAGGACCCGGCGCTGTGGTGGACAGGCGCCATCACCGCGATTCGCGCCGCGCTCGACAAAGCGGGCGCGTCGGGAGCGGACGTGGCGGCGGTCGGGCTGACGGGGCAGATGCATGGCCTCGTCGTGCTCGACGAGCGCGACGAGGTGCTTCGGCCGGCGATCCTGTGGAACGATCAGCGCACGGCGGCCGAATGCGACGTGATTCGCGCGATCGTCGGCCCTGAGCGGCTGGTCGAAATCACCGGCAACGACGCGCTGACCGGTCTGACCGCGCCCAAGCTCGTGTGGGTGCGCGACCACGAGCCCGACGTATGGAGTCGGATCGCTCACGTCCTGCTTCCCAAGGACTACCTGCGGCTGCGGCTCACCGGCGAGCACGCGATGGACAAGGCGGACGGTTCGGGCACGTTGCTGTTCGACCTGGCCGCTCGCGACTGGTCAGCAGAAGTCGTCGACGCGCTCGGCATCGACCGTCGGTGGCTGCCGCCCACGCTCGAGGGCCCACAGGTCACCGGCGCCGTCACTGCGGCGGCTGGCGAGGCGACCGGCCTCGCTGCGGGCACGCCCGTCGTCGCGGGCGGCGGCGACCAGTCCGCCAACGCGGTCGGCGTCGGCGCGATTGCGCCCGGAGCGATGGCCATCTCGGTTGGAACGTCGGGCGTGGTCTTCGCCAGCACAACTCGACCGCTGTACGAGCCTCGAGGCCGCGTTCATGCCTTCTGCCATGCCCTGCCCGAGCGGTGGCACATGATGTCGGTCATGCTCTCGGCGGCCGGCAGCCTGCGCTGGCTGCGCGACGCAATTGCGCCGGGGGTCTCGTTCGGCGAGCTGGTCGAGCCGGCCGCCGAAGTGCCCGCGGGCAGCGACGGGCTGTACTTCCTGCCCTACCTGTCGGGTGAGCGCAGCCCGCACCCGGATCCGCAGGCTCGCGGCGCCTTCGTCGGCTTGACACTCGGCCATGATCGGCGGCACATCACCCGTGCCGTGCTCGAGGGTGTTGCCTACGGGCTGCGCGACGGGCTCGAGCTGATGCTCGCCGCCGGGACTCCGCCCGCAAGCCAGATGCGCGGCTCGGGCGGCGGCCTGGTCAGCCCTCTGTGGCGCCAGATCCTGGCCGACGTCCTCGACGCCGAAATCGCCACGCCATCGACGAGCGAGGGCGCGGCTCATGGCGCGGCAGTGCTCGCCAGCGTCGGCGCCGGCTGGTTTGAATCAGTGGACGCCGCCTGCGCCCGCCTGGTCACGGCGACGCCAGTGGCCGAGCCCGGGCCGGACGCCGCGCGCTACGAAGAGGGCTATCAAACCTACCAAACGCTTTACCCGACGCTCGCCGATTCGATGCATCGCATCAGCGCCGAGGCCAACTCGGCCTGAGGCCACCTCCGCCTCCTGAAGCCAGCTCTGCCTAGAGGATCGCGACGGCGCCCGGCTCGATGCCGATCTCGACCTTTCCTTCGAGCTCGTCGTGAATGGTGTCGTCCATGCGCAGGGACGTTCCCGGCGGATCGAGACGGATCTCTCGTCCGCGTTCGACCGGAAGGTCGGGCACGAGCGCTGACGCATCCTCGAGCCGCCCGGTCAGGTACTTCAGCAGCAGCGGCCGATGCTCCTCGCGCAGCAACGCGACGTCGAGCCGGCCGTCGCCCGGGTTGGCGTGCGCCGCGAGCGGGATGCTCGGGCCCACGAAGCGGATGTTGAGCACCTCGACGGCGAGGTAATCGCCCGAGTGGTCACGACCGTCGATCTCCACGCCCCATCGCGCCGGACGGCTGCCCTCCAGCAGCTGCCGTACCAGGGTCAGCGCCCGGTCCGTCACGTGGCCGACGAGCGTCGAGGGGTCGTCGACGACCTTCTCGCCCTGCAGAACCGCATCGGCAAAGACCCCTCCCCCGACACCCTCCACGAACCGCTCGGTGAGGCCGGCCGCCTTGATCGTGCCGATGTCGAAGGGACGCGGCGCTTCCTTCCGCCATTGTTCGACGATCTCGCGCGCGTCGCCGACGATGCCCAACGTTCGCGCGATGTTGTTGGCCGTTCCGATCGGCAACGGCGCAACAGGCACGCCGCTGCCCGCCGCGGCGTGGATCACCTCGGTAACCGTGCCATCGCCGCCGGCCGCAATGAAGATATCGGCGGGCAGCTGAATCGCTTTCTTCCAACTCTTCTTGGTCGACTGGTAGCGCACCTGAAAGCCCGCTTTCTCGAGCATGCGCGTAAGTTCGGCCGCAGAGCGTGGCTCGTCGCCTGATCCCGGGTTGTGGAACAACGTGACTCGCATGGAGTCGTTTATGCGCTTTCTCATCGCCAACGACGATGGCATCTACAGCCCCGGTCTGGCCATACTCGCGACCGTGGCCAAAGGTTTCGGCGACGTACAGGTCGTTGCTCCAGACGTCGAGCAATCATCGGCCAGCTCGTCCATCTCGGCCAATCGGCCACTCACCTTCCGGGCGACGAAGGTCATCGATGGCGTCGAGGCATACCGCGTCAACGGCACGCCCGCCGACTGCGTCGCACTTGGACTCTTCCACCGCGACGACGTCGACGTCGTCCTCTCGGGCGTGAATCTCGGGCCCAACCTGGGCAATGGCCTATGGCACTCGGGAACACTTGCCGCTGCACGTCAGGCGGCGTTGCTCGGGGTGCGCGGAATCGCCTTCTCCACGCCCGCGGTGCACGACAACCCGGAGCTAAGCGATCTTGCGCCGTACATCGCCCAGGTGATGGAAATGCTCCTGCCACGCGACGACCTGCGACTGGTCAATGTCAACTTGCCGGCAAGGCCGCGCGGCATCCGCTGGACGCGCCAGGCTGTCGAGCAATACGACGGCGAGGTGGTGCCGGCCAAGGATCCATACGGCCGGCCTGTGTTCTGGCTCGCCGTAACGCAACTACAGGAGCACAGCCCCGAGACGGACCTGTGGGCGTTCGAGCGCGGCTACGTGACCATCACTCCAATCCTGCTGGACGCGACCGATCACGCGGCGTTGGGCGCCGTCAACCCTTCGGAGCGAATAATGGAGTTTGACCAGCCGGATCCGCAGCTACTGGCCGACAGCGAGGAAGCGGCCAGCCGCGCCCAGCACGAGCCGGTCACCGTCGAGCGGGCGTCCGACGGCTGACTGTTCCAGTGCCGGCATCTGTTTCAGCCGGCTGACGGCGGCCGGCCCCGATTCATCCAGTCCGGATCGTCGAGCCACGGGCGGTCCGCGAAGAGGTCCGTCAGCCAGCGGCCGAATCGTCCGGGAGGGGGCTCGACCGGAACCTCCGCGAGCAGCTCCTCCATCGACTCTTTGACACGCCCGGTCAGCGTCTCCACCCCGGCCCTGTCGGCGCGCAGCCCGTCAGTGGAGAGCAGCTTTCCGGCGCTCAGCTTCACCGTTCCACCAAAGCGCAGCCAGCGCGTGCCGATCACCGCGACCGGCAGCACCGGCACTCTCGCCCGCAGTGCGAAGTAGGCAGCGCCGTTGTAGAGCGGCACGATCTCGCCCTCGCGATCGCTGAGGCGGCCCTCCGCGGCGATGATCAGCACGTTGCCGGCCTTGAGCACGCCAACCACGCGACGCGTCGTGTCGAGCAGATCGGCGCGGTGCGGCTTGAACGGCACGCCCATCTCGGACCAGGTGAGCAACCGGTTGCGCCAGCCAACCGACATGTCCTCCTCGCGAGGGCCAAAAACGAACAGTGGCGGA
>DASQLS010000049.1:0-13052 GCA_035629915.1 Candidatus Limnocylindrales bacterium
ACTCGGCAGGGCTTTGGTCGATCGTCCACGTCGACCGATTGTGACGCCACGGACTCAGGCGTCGAGGCCGAACAGTCGCTCGTGAACCTGCAGCGCGTAGCGATCGGTCATCCCCGCTACGTGATCCACGACCTGCGTCACGAGGTCCGCTTCCGGATCGCGATAGGAGTCGGTGAGCTCGGCTGGATGATCGATGTAGTAGTCGACCAGGCGTCTGATCACGGCCACCGCCGCGTCGGTGTGCATTCGTTGCGACTCGGATAGGTAGACATGCTCGAACATGAAGCCGCGTAGCTCGTTCATGACCTCCAGCGTCGCCGGATCCATGCTCACTTCGCCCGCTTCCAGGCTGTTCTGAATCACCGCGCTGATCATCTCGTCGATCCACAGCCGACCCGGCGGGCCAAAGCGTTCCAGTGCGCGCGCCGGGAACTCGTCTCCGGTCAGCACGCCGGCGCGGATGGCATCGAGCGCGTCGTGGGTCAGGTACGCGATCCGATCGCCATAGCGGACAGTCATTGCTTCGGGCGTCGACGGCGGTGGCTCGATCTTCCACGAATGGGCTCGGACTCCGTCGAGCACCTCCCACGACAGGTTCAGATCCTCGAGCACCGCGAAGATGCGCACGCTCTGCGCGGCGTGATGCCAGTCGCCACTCGGGAAGTAGGGCGATAGCGCTTCCTCGCCGGTGTGGCCGAATGCCGAGTGGCCGACATCGTGGCCGAGCGCGATCGCCTCCGCCAGTGGCTCGTTGAGGTTCAGCGCGGCCGCCAGCGCCCGCGAGATCTGCGTGACCTGGAGCGTGTGCGAGAGGCGCGTCACGAAGTGATCGCCCTCCGGGTTGATGAAGACCTGCGTCTTGTGCTTCAGCCGCCGGAACGCCTTCGAATGCAGGATCCGATCGCGATCGCGCTCGAATGCTGTCCGGAACTCGTCCGGTTGCTCGGGTCGCGCACGGCCGCGGCTTTCCGCGGATCGCGTCGCGGCTGGCGCCAGTTCGAGCTCAGCGGCCTCGCGCGACAGGCGATCGCGCCTGGTAAATGCGCGCACCGCTGATTCAGTCCCCGTCACCGGTGAATTGTCGTCTCTTGCGCTTACCCGGGAGTTATCCGTTCGACCACCTCGAAGCGCTCGCAAACGACCAGCGTCTCGTCGGTGAGCTGCTCTTCCGACCAGAAGCGTTCGTGAGCGGCGCGCCAGTCGGCTACCGACTCGAAGCCCTCGCCCTCGTCGCGGGCGAATGCCAAGTCGACCTCGCCGGCAGGCACGAGTCGGACCTCCGTCGTCTCGACGATCGCCAGCGGCTCATCATCAAATCCGAGCATCAGCCAGCGATCCCCGGACGTTGGCAACGGCTCGTCTGTGTGTGGCGCGTGGTCTTTGGCCAATCCGGCGGTGGCGCGCTTGTCTCCGTACAGAACCGCCTCGGTCAGCTTTCTACGCAGGTCGGTGCGCGGATAGCCGAGCTCGAACGACGGCAGCCGGCTGCCAGTGACGTACGCCCGGCGGCTCTGAAACTCGACCTCCGGCGCATACGGGTCGCGCTCCTCGACCGACACGCGACTCAATCCGCTCCGGGACATCATGTCCGCCACCAGCTCCGTCGGCAGGAAGCGAAAGTCGAGTTCGATCGGCGCGTCCCACCATGAATCGCCGTGAATGACTTCGTCGCCAATGTGGAAGGTCAGCGCGACGAGGCCGCCGGGACGAAGGACGCGGACCATCTCGGCCAAGGCTCGCTCCATTTGATCGTCGTCAAAGTGGACGATCGAGTAGAAGGCCACGAGACCGCCCATTGACGCAGTAGCGAAAGGCAGCTCGAGCAGGCTCCCGACCACGAAATCGATGTCCGGATTGCGCTGTAGGGCAACCCCGACCATCTTCGGCGAGAGATCCAGCCCCGAGACCTCGACGCCGCGCTGCTTGAGATATGCGGCGACGTGGCCCGGTCCCGTGCCGAGATCGACGACCGGGCCGCGATCGCGCACCGAGTCGGCGAAACGGTCCAGGAACTCGCGGTCGAACGGCTTGTTGTCGAGCTCGTCGGCGATCTCGACCGCGTAGCGCTCGGCTACCGCGTCGTACGTGGCCCGCGTGTCCTCGGCGCGGAACTTGCCAGGGTCAGCCTCCACCACCGACCGGTCCAGTCGGCCGCTTGTAGCCCTCGGGCATGCGTGGCTCGAAGCGGAAGCCGCCGGCAACACCCGGCTCGGTCAGCTCGTGCGGATCGAGGATCTGCTCGACTTCCTCGGCCGTGAAGACACCCTTCTCGACGACAAGCTCGCGGATCGTCTTGCCAGTTTTGACCGCTTCCTTGGCGATGTCCGCGGCGAGCGCGTAGCCGATGTACGGCGCGAGCGGCGTGGCCATGGCGCTCGACTGCTCGAGCAGCCACGCCGAACGCTCCTCGTCCGCCTCGATGCCGCTGATGCACTCGCGCGCGAACTGGCGCGAGCCGTTGGTCAGCACGACGACCGATTCGAGCACCTCGTGGGCGATGATCGGCATCATCACGTTGAGCTCGAGCTGGCCGCGCGACGTCGCCCAGGCCACGGTCGTGTCCGCGCCAATGACGTGGTAGCAGATCATCGACATGTTCTCGACCATCACCGGGTTGACCTTGCCGGGCATGATCGAGGAGCCCGGTTGGCGCGCGGGCAGGCGGATCTCGGCAAACCCGGTGCGCGGCCCGGACGACATCAGCAGCAGGTCCTCGCAGATCTTGGCGAGGTCGACCGCCAGCCCGCGCAGCGCGGCGGAAACCGCAAGCATCGGCGCCATCGACTGGGTCGCCTGGACGAGGTGCTCGGCGGTCCGCAGCCGGTGTCCGGTCTGCTCGGACAGGTTGGCCACGACGCGCTCGATGTACTCGGGCTCGGCGTTGAGGCCGGTGCCCACTGCGGTCGCGCCGATGTTCTGCTCGAGCAGCCCGTCCGCGGCTGCGGCGATGGCCGCTCGGGCGCGGCTGATCGTCAGCGCGTAGGCGGCAAACTCCTGGCCCAACCTGATGGGCACCGCGTCCTGCATGTGCGTGCGACCGCTCTTGAGGACGCCGTCGAAGGCGCGCCCGCGCTCGGCGAACGCCTCGACGAGCTCGTCGAGCACCGGTAGCAGCTCCGTCACCCGGTCCAGGGTCGCGACACGCATCGCGGTCGGGAAGGTGTCGTTGGTCGACTGGGCCATGTTGACGTGGTCGTTGGGGTTGACGATCGAGTAGTCGCCGCGCACGCCGCTCCCAACGCCCCGCTCGCCCAGGATCTCGATCGACCGATTGGCCAGCACTTCGTTGGTGTTCATGTTGTGGCTGACGCCGGCGCCGGCCTGGAACGGATCAACCTGGAAGTTGTCGACCAGGAGTGCCTGCAGCTCTGGGTCCAGATCGGGAGCGAGGCCCAGGATCTCGTCCGCGGCACGGACGATCGCGCCGGCCAGCTCATCGGACAGCCGGCCGGTCTGCTGATTGGCACGAGCGGCGGCTTTCTTGACCTGCACCGCGCCGCGCACGAGGGCGATGTCTGGCCGTCGTCCGCTGATCGGGAAGTTGCGGATCGCGCGCTGGGTCTGGACACCGTAGTAGGCGTCGGCCGGGACCTCAAGCTCGCCGAGCGGGTCCTTTTCGGTTCGGGTTTGCACTGTTTCGCTCATCGAGCAGAGTGTACGGGCGTCGATTGGCGGCGCTCCCCGTCTACAATCGCCAGCCGATGCACGACGCGCCGCAGACCCCGCAGCTGCCCCAACTTCGACCGCCGGATCAGCCCACGCTGCCGACGACCAAGCCGGAGCTGAATGAGCTTTTCGGCTTCATGGCCGAGGCCGAGCTTCGTTTCGAGAGCCTGCGCATGCGGATCGTCGACAAGCGCATCACGACCCACGGCCCCGAGACCGAGACACACGACATCTGGCTGCGTCACCCGCGCCACGCGAAGGTGGTCAGCACGCGCGGCGACGCGCGCGACCGCGACTTCGACGTTTGGGCTTCGGACGGCGAGCAGGTCCGGACCTACGACGCGAAGGGCAACACGGCAACGCTCCGGCGCATGCCGACGGCGCCGGTCGGCGTCGACGATCGCGAGCTGCCGTCTTTCGCGCGGATCTACCTGCCGGTCACGGCACTCCCCGCCGAGTCACTGGCGGACACGTTCATCCACCCCAACGGCTTCTGTCGCAATGTCCTGGGCACGGGTGTCGTCTCGCGACGAGGCACGACCGAGATCGCCGGACGCGAGGTGATCCTGCTGCGCTGCGACCACCCGCGCACGAGCCACGTGCTGACGGACCGACCCGACCACTGGCTCGAGGTGGGCATCGACATGCAGACCGGCATGCTCGTCCTGCTCGCCGAGCATGTTGCCGAGCAGATGACGCGCCACGCCCAGGTGACCAGCATCGCCCTCGACGAGCCGATCCAGGACGAGGCATTCAAGCTGCACATCTCGGCCGACACGCGAACGCTGTACTGAGCCACGGGGGCACGCCATGACGACCCAGCAACAGACGCCCGAGACGGCGACGACGACGCCGCGCGACGCCAAGATGCTCATCGGCGGCGAGCAGGTCGACGCTCTCGACGGCCAGACGTTCGAGGTTCACAACCCGGCCACGGGCGAGGTGATCGCGAACGTGCCATTGGCCGGCAAGGCTGATGTCGACCGCGCCGTCGAAGCGGCACGACGGGCGTTCGAAGGGCCGTATTCGAAGTGGTCGGCGGCGAAGCGCGGTCGAACGCTGCAGAAGTTCGCCGAGCTGGCCAAGAAGAACATGGAAGAGCTGGCCCAGATCGACCGCGAGAACGTGGGCAAGCCGATCACGTCGTCGCGCGGCGAAGCGTTCGCGGTCAGCCTCGTGCTCGAGTACTACGCGGGCGCGGCCAACAAGCACTTCGGCGAGACGATCCCGACGTCGATGCCCGGGCTCGACTTCACGTTACGCGAGCCGATCGGCGTGGTGGGCATGATCGTGCCCTGGAACTTCCCGCTCAACATGGCCACCTGGAAGGTGGGCCCGGCCCTGGCGACCGGCAACACGTGCATCCTCAAGCCGGCGTCGCTCACGCCGCTCTCCGCAATCCGCCTTGGCGAGCTGGCCCTCGAGGCCGGCTTCCCGCCCGGCGTGGTCAACGTCGTGACCGGACCGGGTGGCACTGTCGGTTCGGCGATAGCGGCGCATCCGGGGATCGGCAAGGTTGCCTTCACCGGCGAAACGACCACCGGCCAGGAGATCATGCAGCTGGCCGCCAACAACGTGAAGAAGATCTCACTCGAGCTGGGCGGCAAGAGCCCGAACGTCGTCTTCGCCGACGCCGACCTCGAGCGTTTCGCAGCCGACTCGCCGATGGCCGTCTTTGGCAATGCCGGCCAGGACTGCTGCGCCCGGAGCCGGATCCTGGTCGAGCGATCGGTCCATGAGCGCGTCGTGCAGCTCTTCACCGAGGCGACCCAGAAGCTGATCGTGGGCGATCCGACCAATGAGGCCACTCAGGTTGGCAGCCTGGTCAGCATGCGCCAGCGCGAGCGCGTGCAGAGCTACATCGATGCCGGGCTGTCCGAGGGAGCCGAGCTGGTCCTCGGCGGCCATCCGCCCGAGGACGACGGCCTGGCCAACGGCGCCTACCTGTTGCCCACGATCTTCGACACCTGCAGCCCGGAGATGAAGGTGATGCGCGAGGAAGTCTTCGGGCCGGTCGTCGGGATCATCCCGTTCGACACCGAGGACGAGGCCATCGCACTTGCCAATGCCACTCCCTACGGTCTGGCCGGGTCCGTCTGGACGCGCGACATTGGCCGGGCGATGCGGGTCGCACGCGGCATTCGGGCCGGCACGATCTCGGTCAACACCAACCAGGAAGTTCACACCGAGGCGCCCTTCGGCGGCTACAAGATGTCGGGCGTCGGGCGCGAGCTGGGAATGCACGCGCTAGATCTGTACACCGAGACCAAGAACGTCTTCGTCGATCTCGGCTGACGTACTGACCGACCTCGCGTCGGTCGAACAGCTGCTTCCCGAATGGCGGACCCTCGCCGCGTCGTCGGCACGCTCGGCGCTCGACGCGCCCGACTGGCTGATGCCACTCGCGCGCCGCTACCTCGGTCGCTACGGGGTTCGCTTCGTGACCTGGCGGCGCGATGGCGAGCTGGTGGGCGTGGCGCCGTTCAGCCTCGTCGCCGATCGGCCGCCGCTTCGGCCGCTAAGAGAGCTCGCGCTGTGGGGAACGATCGGGCCCAGGATGCGCGGCCTGGTCGACGTCCTTGCGCGCGACGACGCGCGGACAGAAGTGCTCGACGGCCTGTGCGCGTGGCTGCGCGAATCGGGTGAGTGGGACGTGCTGCGGGTGGTTCGACCGCAGTTCGAGTCATCGACGCCCGACCGATTGAGGTCCGAGGCCACCCATTCGCGGTGGCGTTATGCCGGCTACAGCAACCTGCGTTCGACCACCTATCAGCTCGACCTGCCCGCCGACGCCGAGGGCTGGCAGAAACACCTCGGCGGGAAGACTCGCCGCACCCTGCGCTGGGAATTGCGCAAGTTCGCCGATTTTCGTGGCGGTGAGATGGTGTCGGTCGTCCCGTCGAGCGAGCTGCCCGACGCCCTCGATGCGGTCGAGCGGCTATTGCGCGAGAAGTGGGGCGATAACGAGGTCTACTTCGCCCACGACCCCGATTTCCGCGGCCTTGTCCACGAGTCCGTGCCCCTGCTCGCCGACGCGGGCTCGGCGTGGGTGACGGTGGCTCGGGACGAGACCGGCATTCGCGGCGGCCTGATCAACGTCGCTCACAACGGCTACGCAATGGCACTCGCGGTGGCGATGACAGGCGATACCGACTACCGGACCTTCTCGCTCGGCAAGCATCTCTTCGATGCCGGCATCGGCGAGGCCGTCAGGCGCGGCTGCCACAACTACGACTTCCTGTGGGTGGGCGGCTACAAGGAGGAGTACTGGCACGCTCAGCCACGCCATCTTGAGAGCGCGATGGTCGGCCGCGGCCTGATCGGCCGCCTCGCTGCCGCGGCCCTCGCCCGCCGGGCCTGACCTTCCGCGCCACCGAGCGTACCGGTGCAACAGGGCAACATCTACACGTTCGCGCTATGTACAGCGGCGGCGGCGGCCGGGACAATGGGGCCTAGTTCGGGAAGCTGAGATGCGTGACCTCAACATCGGTCGCCTGTGGTCGCGCGGAGCAATGGCGAGCCCGGTCCCGGAGCCGCTGTGGACTGGGGAGGCCGTGCCACAAGCAGTCGCTCTAGGCGTACTTGCTCTCGCCCATCTGTTCGACTACGCCTCGTTCCTGGTGATGGTCAACCGGCACGGCTTGGGCGCAGAGGCAAATCCGATCGTGGTTATGCTCGCCCAGCTGGCGGGGCTGCCCGGCCTGACGATCGCAAAGATAGTCACGGTTGCATTCGCGGCCGGGCTGATGATCCTCATCGCGCCCCACCGGAAGCGGCTGGCGATGGGCCTCCTCGTGTTCGGAGTCGGTGCGGGAATGGTCGGCGGAATCTCGAACGTCCTGACGCTCCAGGCCTAGCGCGGACGCTTGGCGCCAGATCGGTTTCTAGGCTGACCCTTCCGGCCAGGCGGCGCTCTCCGCCGGCCCTCCGGCAAGCTGTGGGTAGCGCAGCTCCAGCCAGTCGTGCAGCGCCCAGGCGGTCGTCTGGAAAGCGATTCGCGGCCAGGGGATCTGGGCCGGCTTGAACGTGCGGACCTCGAGGCTCTCATCTGTCGGGTGCGCCTCGCCGCCGACGATGCGGCCCTCCCAGGCAACCACCACGACTGCCGCCTGCGGCCGCGTGTAAACGCCGACGATGTCCGTCGGCTCGACGATGAGCCCGGTCTCCTCGAGCGTCTCGCGGACCGCTCCCTCGTGCGCCGTCTCGTCAATCTCGAGGAAGCCGCCCGGCTGGGCCCACATTCCGTAACCCGGCTCGATTGCGCGACGGAGCAGGACGAGCTCGCCCGATTCGGTCACCGGGATCGTGCTGACGACGACGCGCGGGTTGACGTAGGCGATGAAGCCGCAGCTCGCGCAAGCCAGCCGGTCGCGCTGCTCCATGGGCAGCGGGCCGAAGGCGAGCGGCTGGCCGCAGCGCGAGCAGAACTTCAGGTTCGCCGCCAGCCACGGCGGCACGCCGCCATTGCTCGCCCCGTCGCTCACTGGCTGACCAGGAACCAGATGAGACCGACGCAGGCACACAGGACACCGACGAGGACCGCGGCCCAGACGAAGCGGGCCAGGCCGCGCGGCAGGTCGATCGGCAGCCATGCCCACGCAGAGCGCCACGAGCGCAGCGCGGCGTCCGCCGAAAGGATGATCAGCAGGCCGGCGGCAATCAGGGCCGGAAAACGAACCACGGCCGAATCGATCGGATTGCCAAACTCCCAGGCGGTGATGGCGATCACGCCGCAGATCAGCACGACCACCGACAGGTAGATGAACCAGTCACCGAGCAGTGGCGGGGAAGTCTCCGGGACGCGTTGCGGCGGCTCTGGCTTCGACGACTGCCGGCGTTCCTGGCGGTCCAGCTCCTTCACTGGTTGGTCGGGTCTTCCTCGATCTGGCGGCGCGCCTCGAGTCTGTGATCGGCGACCGCCTTGGCGACCGCCACATCCGAGAGTCCAAGCATCTGTGCCGCAAGCAGCGCAGCGTTCTCGGCCTGGCCGACGCCGACCGTCGCGACGGGCACGCCCTTGGGCATCTGGACGATTGCCAGCAGCGCGTCCAGGCCGCCGGCGAGATTGCCGGGCATCGGCAGGCCGATCACTGGCAGCGTCGTCTTCGACGCGACCACGCCGGGCAGGTGCGCGGCGAGGCCGGCGGCGCAGATGAACACCTTCACGCCGCGATCGAGCGCACCCGAGACGTACGTCTCCAGCAGATCGGGCGCGCGGTGCGCGGAGATTACCCGCAGCTCATAGGCGATGCCGAGCTTGTCGAGCGTGTCGGCCGCCTTCTGGACGACCTCGAGATCGGAGCGACTGCCAACGATGATCGCGACGAATTCGGTTGTCGCCATCACAGCTGCCAGAAGGGCCCGGTCAGGCCGAGCGAGGCGAAATGGGCGCTGAGCTCCGGACCGGTCGGTCGGGCGTAGTCGATATCGAGACGATTTGTGTACAGCGGCACGCTCATCTGGTGCACCTGGTCTGGAGTGAGCGATGCAGCCAGCTCGCCGGACGCGACGAGGTCGGACGCGTCGCGGTGCTCGGGCGAGCAGAAAAAGACCATCGTGTTGGAGCAGGAAATGATGATGTCCTCCCACCATTGGCTGGGCTTAAGGGCAAGGTAGATGAGCGTCTCTGTCGGCTCCACGCGAGTGGCTTTTCCGCCGGACATGTCGATCGCGATCGCGCCTGCGCAGTGATGGCACAGCGCTTCGATCGTGATGTCCTCGTCGAGCATTGCGTGGAACGCTACCGAGTCCCACGAGCAATTGGCGTAGTAGCGCCGGTCTTCGACGCGAACGACGAACGGCGTTGCGATCGCCGAGAATGGCCACGCCATCAGGATCCGTGCGGTGCCTCTCACCAGGGCGACGTTGCGTTCCTCGGCCAGCTCGCGCAACGCGGCTACCGTTTCGGCGCGCGACAGCCCGAACACGGTCATCAGGTGCTCGACCACCGGCGGCACCGAATGCTCAACCAGGTGTTCATAGATGAACAGCCGCATTCGTTGGCTGATCGAGGGTGGGCTTGTCTCTGGCACCCGGTTAGTCTGCGGGACGCGCGATGAGGAATCCAATCGGAACACCGCCGCGAGGTTGACACGCCAACCGTGAAGCTGCTGATCGACGTCGATACCGGGATCGATGACGCCCTGGCACTGCTCTACGCGTGCGCCTCGAGCGACGCCGAGTTGTTGGGCGTGACGTGCACCTCGGGCAATGTCGAGGGCAGACAGGTCGCGACCAACACTCTCGCCGTACTCGAGCTCGCCGGTCGTGGCGACATCGAGGTCGCACTCGGCCGCGAGGTGCCGCTCGTGCGGCCGCTTGACACGGCGAAGGAGACGCACGGCCCGCAGGGCATCGGCCACGCCGTCCTGCCACCGCCGCGCGCAGCCCTGAGCGAACGTCACGGCGCGGACGTGATCATCGAGACAGCCCGCTCGATGCCCGGTGAGGTGACGCTCGTCACCGTTGCGCCGTTGACCAACCTCGCGGTCGCGCTCCAGCGCGAGCCGGCGCTGCCCACCTTGCTGCGCGGAGTGGTGATGATGGGCGGCGTGTACCGCTCGCCGGGCAACACGACGCCGACCAGTGAATGGAACGTCGCCGTCGATCCCGAGGCGATGCAGGTCGTGCTCGATGGCTGGGCCGCCTATCCACAGTTCGGTCGGCCAACCGCGCTCGGCCTCGACGTGACCGAGCGGGCCAAGATGACACCTGAACACATCGCTCGACTAGAGGCCGCGGTTGGCGGCGAGCCCGGATCGAACCCGGTCGTCCGCTTCATCGACGACGCGCTGCGCTTCTACATGGAGTTCCACAGCCACTTCGACGGCTTCTACGGCGCGTTCATCCATGACGCGCTGGCCGTTGCCGCCGCTCTCGATCCGACATTGATCGAGATCGAGTCGCTGCACGTGCAGGTCGAGCTGGAGGGTCGCCACACGACCGGCCAGATGGTCACCGACTGGCGACGGCTGTGGGGTCGACCACCAAACCTGGACGTCGCGATCGAAGCGGACGTCGACACGTTCTTCGACCGGTTCATCGACCGCGTCGCAGCGCTCGCCGCGCAGCGCTCGAACGTGGCACTCTGACATGGGAGCGGGGAGCAGCACGAGCGGAGGAAACTGAGAGTGTCCCAGAGCACGATTCGGATCGTTGCCACGACGATTGCATTTGCCGTCGTGGCGATCGGCGGCATCGTGGCGCTCAATTTCTCGGGCGATACCGCAGTCACCATGTGGGCGTACCTGACGCTCGCCGCGCTCGGAGTCGCGTTCGTTGTGTACGCCGCGATCGAATACCTCCAGACGCGGTCGTTCGATTCGATCACCAGCCAGTTCGACACGCGCACGCTGGTGCTGATGCCGATAGCCATCGCGCTCAACATCATCCTCGGCCAGACCGTGGCGGCGGCGATCAAGCTGCCGATCTACCTCGACTCGATCGGCACGATCCTCGTGGGCGTGCTTGCCGGGCCTCTCGCTGGAGCCCTGACCGGATTGCTGTCCAATCTGCTTTGGACGTTGTTGCCGCCGCCTATTCATAACGACTACGCGGCCGCCTTCTCGATCGTGGCGGTGGTCATCGGGTTGCTTGCCGGGACATTCTCCAGGCTCGGCTGGATGCGGCCTCGGCCGGCCACCGACACGACGCGCCTGGCGATCGGCGGTGTCGCGGCGATCGCCGTCGTCGTCATCCTGGCCCTCCTGGCGTTCGTCGGCTGGCAGGCAATCGGCAGCGAGATCTCGTTCATTCCCTCGAGCGACAACCTCGTGTTCACGATCCTGGCCGTGATCGCCCTGCTCGTCGTCGTTGGCACGATCATCGGTCTTGCCGCGCTGCTGTTCATCAAGCGCGACCTGACTGCGGCTTACGTCGTCGTCGCCGGCGTGATCACCGGCATCGTGTCGGCGATCATCAGCGCGCCCATCGCCGCAAACCTCTTCGGCGGCGTCACGGGCGCGGGCACGGACTTTCTCGTTGCGGCCTTCCGTCAAGCCGGAGCCGACATATCGGCAGCCACCCTGGGACAGGGTCTGATCTCCGATCCGATCGACAAGGTCGTCACCTTCGGCGTGGTGTACGTGATCCTCGGCGCGATGGCGGTGCGCACGAAGGCGCGCTATCCGCTCGGTGAGAAGCTGGTCACCGTCGAGGACGCGGCCTGACCGATCTCTCCGCGATCACCGCAGGGGCGCTCGTCGCCGAGCCGCGCGTTCCGGCGTTTCTGGGCCGTCCCGGACCGAGTCCGTATCACGGGCTGAATCCGCTCACCAAGCTCGTTATCGCGCTGGTGACAGCGGCCGCCGCTGTCATCCTCGGCGGGGTTTTCTGGCCGCTGATCATCGTCGGCGTCGCGGTGCTGATCCCGGCGGTGATGGCGGGCGTGCTCCGCGAGCTGCTTCGTTTCTCGATCCTGTTTAGTCTGCCGATCGCGATCAGCGTCCTGCTCGTCAACGTCTTCTTTTTCCCCGGCGGCCAGACCATCCTCTTTCAGCTCGGCCCGATCACAGCGACTGCCGAGGGCCTCGCATTCTCGATCGAGATCCTGGCTCGGATCCTGGCAATCTCCGGCGCGATCACGCTCTTCTACCTGACCACGAGGCCCTCACATCTCGTGCTCGACCTCGAGCGCCGCGGCGTGTCGCCGCGCATCGCATTTGTCGCCAATGCCTCGGTTCAGACCGTGCCAGCGATGGCCGAACGCGCCCAGGCGATCGTCGCCGCACAGCGGGCGCGCGGCCTGGACACGGAAGGAAGCTTCTGGCGCCGGCTGCGCGGCATCGTGCCCATCGTCGGCCCGGTCGTTCTCGGCGCCATTGCGGAGGTCGAGGAGCGCAGCATGACCCTCGAGGCACGCGCGTTCAGCCGGCCCGGCCGTCGTTCGCTGCTCTGGGCGCCGCCCGACTCAGGCTGGCAGCGCCTGCTGCGCTGGCTGCTGTTCATCGCGCTGGTGGCCCTGGCGATCGGGCGTGCCAGCGGCTTGCTGCAGACGGTGGGCATCTAGGGTGCTCACCCTCGAGATGGTCAGCTACCGCTACCCCGGCACGGCGCGCAGGGTGTTGCGCGACATCGACCTGACCCTCGCCGATGGCGAGGTTGTCGGTGTCGTCGGAGCGAACGAGGCAGGCAAGACGACTCTCGCGCTGGTCTGTTCGGCGCTCGCCCCAAAGTCGGTCGGCGGCGCGCTTGAAGGCCGCGTGGCGGTCGACGGCGAGGATCTTGCCGATCGGCAGATGTACGAAGTCGCGGCGCTCGTGGGCATCTGCTTCCAGAACCCGGCCAGCCAGCTTTCTCAGGTCGCTGACACGGTGTTCGAGGAAGTCGCTTTCGGGGCGCTGAACCTCGGCCTCGATCGACTGGAGGTTGTCAGGCGCACGACTGCC
>DASQLS010000050.1:0-4100 GCA_035629915.1 Candidatus Limnocylindrales bacterium
TGCGACAGGTACCTCACCCGTCGCGCACCGAGGTCGAAGAGGGCCTGGCGGGCAACCTGTGCCGTTGCGGCTGCTACTACCAGATCATCGACGCCGTCGAGGCTGTCGCAGCGGGTGAGCCGAACGCGGTAGCAGTCGCGAGCCGAACCGACCCGACGCCGATTCCGCAGCCACCGGTCGACCAATGACCATCGGGGAATCTGCACCGCGCGTTGGTGGCCGCGGCCGTGTGAACGGCGAGCAGCAATACGTCGCCGACATCCACCTGCCCAACGAGCTCCACGTCACGCTGGTCACGCTGCCCGTCGCTCGTGCCCGCATCCAGAGCGTCGATCCCACGCGGGCACTCAACCTGCCCGGCGTCGCGGCCGTTTTCAGCGCCGCTGACCTACCGCGGCCAATGCCACGTTTCGGGCCGCAATTCGACGATCGCCCGGTCATCGCAATCGACGAGGTGAAGTACCACGGTGACCCGGTCGCGGCCGTAGCAGCGGAGAGCAAGGACGCTGCCGAGGAGGCGGCTGCCCTGGTCGACGTCGACTTCGAGGAGCTACCCGCGGTCACGACCATCGACGTCGCGCTGGCGCAGGACGCGCCACTCGTCCAGGACTCGTCGCGTCGGCCGGGCGACCCGCTCGCCAACACCAACGTCCTGCGCCAACACCTGATCGAGTGGGGCGACCTCGAGTCCGAGTCGGCCAGAGCGCACCTGGTCGTCGAGCACAGCTACCGATTTCCGATGGTCACCCAGTTCGCGATCGAGCCGCACGCGTTCATGGCCGCGCCCGACAGCGACGGAGTAACGGTCTGGAGCTCGATCCAGCACCCGTATTGGCTGCAGCGGATCATCGCCAAGGTCCTCGGGTTGCCGCTGTCCAAGGTTCGGATCATCGCCCCGGATCCGGGCGGCGCGTTCGGTGGCAAGCAGCATGCCAAGTACGAGCCGCTGCTGGCGTTCATGGCGCTCAAGGCACAGCGGCCGATGCGCCTAGTGCTCAGCCTCGAGGAGTCATTCCTGGCCGCGCGCCGCACATCGACCGAGATCCGGGTGCGCACCGGAGTGGCGCGCGACGGCACGTTCGTCTTCCAGGACATCGACGCGAACTACCTGATCGGCGCATACGCCGACATCGCCGACCGTGTCGTGGGCAAGGGCAGCTACATCGGCAACGGCCCATACAACTGGCCGGCGGCGCGGATCAACGCGCGCAGCATCCTGTCGCACACAGTGCCCTCGACGGCGATGCGCGGCTTCGGCAACCCGCAGATCAACTGGGCGGTCGAGTCGAACATCACCGAAGCGGCGATCGAGCTCGGGCTCGACCAGGTCGATATCCGCATGCGCAACCTTGCCAATCGTGACGATGCGTTCATCCCGTTCGACACGCCGGCCGACGGCGACTGGGCGGACAGCGTCAATCGGGCGGTCGAGCTCATCGGCTGGAACGAGCCCAAGCCCGCCGGCCGAGGGCGTGGAATCGCGCTGGGCATCAAGTCGGGGCCGACCACCGGCCTGTCGTATTCGATGGTCCGGCTGCTCGCCGACGGCAGCGCGGTGGTCTACGCCGGCACGCAGGACATCGGCCAGGGAGCGCGGACGATCTTCGCCCAGATCTGCGCCAACGAGCTGGGATTGCCGATCGAGCGCGTGTCGGTGGTGATGGGCGACACCGCCGTCGTGCCGTATGACCAGCAGACGTCCGCGTCGCGCTCGACGGTGCTGATGGGCAATGCCGTGCTTCGCGCAGCGCAGGACGTGAAGGCCAAGCTGGCCGACCGGGGGGTGGACTCGGCACTGGATGTACGCGACGCGCTGGGTCGGCTGGGCGGCGAGATCGTCGGCCTCGGCGAGGCGCGCAAGGAGGCGGATCCCAACCATCCGCTGGGTGGCTCGGCCGCCTTCTTCGAGTTCAACGCGACTGCCGTCGAGCTGTCGGTCGATGAGGAGACGGGCGACATCACCATCCATCGCCATGTCGCCGTCTCGGATGTCGGCAAGTCGCTCAACAAGCTGCAGGTCCAGATGCAGGACGAGGGCGCCGCGATCATGGGCCTCGGCCACACGCTGATGGAGCAGTACATCTGGGACGAGGACGGGCGGATCCGCAACCTGGGTGCCATCGACTATCGAATCCCGACCTCGATGGATCTGCCCCAAGAGATGATCAGCGACACGATCGAGAACGAGGACGGCCCGGGCCCATACGGCGCCAAGGGCATGAGCGAGGGGGCGGTGCTGGCGGCAGCCTCAGCCGTGGCTGCGGCCGTTCGCGACGCGACCGGTGTCGCGATCAGGGACCTGCCCCTGTCGCCAGAAAACGTGTGGCGCGCCCTCCGCGATGGAGGACGCGCCACGGACTAGCGATGGATCGCTGTCCGTCCTACAACGTGTAGTCCCAGCAGCTGCTGCCCTTGAACGTGTCCAGATCCTGGTAGTGGTTGTACTTCTGGACGCGCATCGTGGAGGTTCCCTGGACGGTGCCATTGGCCCGGTACCAGATCGCCTTTACCTGGGCGCGGTACTGGAACGCGGCGTCGCCGCCCGGCTCGATCGGTGCGTTCACCGCGATGCCCCTCTGGGTGAACGCGGCATTGTGGGTCGCGTCGGTGAAGGCGAACTGCTTCGCGCTCGTGTAGCGATTCGACCACGGGCCCGGATCGTCCTCGAAGATGCTCCAGGTGCGGCGCTGGATGGTGAATGTCCAGGCGACCTTCTGGTTGTTGTTGCCCGCGACGGCCTTGATCTTGGGCGGATTCACGTAGATGTGCTCGAGCTCCCACACTTCCCAGCCGCTGACGTAGTCGTAGACGCATGTGGCGCCCGGGTTCGTGTTCGTGTCGGTGAGCGAATGTGGACCGGTGGTGCCTGTCCTGTCCACCTCGGTCCAGCCCATCACCGGGCTGGCGGCCGCTAACGCGCCGACGAGCGCGGCCACCACAAAGACATGACGAACAAACCTTTTCATTGGACTCCCTCGTCCCCCGCATAGATTTGGTTTGCGGGGTGACGTACCGCGCAATAGACGGCAGAGTAGGAGCAATGATCTGCGCGATTCAATATGGCATTTGCTGTACGTGGGAGGCGACGTATGCCTGATGCGGTTCGCGTCGGCTCGCAAACCATCTCGGTCAGCAATGCTGACCGGGTGATGTTCCCGGACGACGGCATCACCAAGGGCGAGGTCGTCGACTACTACCGCCGTGTGGCGCCGTGGATGGTGCCCCATCTCAAGGGCCGGCCGGTGAGCATGCAGCGCGTGCGCGAGAACATCGACACCCAGGTCTTCTACCAGAAGGACATGCCGTCGCACTTCCCCGATTGGATCGACCGGGTCACCGTGCCCAAGGTCGGCGGCACGGTCACGCACGTCGTATGCGATGACGCCGAGACACTCGTCTATATCGCCAACCAGGGCTGCATCACTCCGCACGTCTGGCTCAGCCGTGTGGCCGCGCTCGACAAGCCGGACCGGATGATCATCGACCTCGATCCCGGTGATGGCGGAGTCGCCGACGCGCGATTCGCCGCGCACCTCGCGCGCGAGGTGCTCACCGATGCGGGCCTGGTGCCTTACCTGATGGCCACCGGATCGCGCGGCTACCACGTCGTCGTGCCCCTCCGGCCGAAAGAGGGCTTCGAGGACGTCCGCGAAGTCTGCTTCGGCCTCGCCGAGGCACTCGCCCGCCGGGCGCCGGATCGGCTGACGACCGAGTTCTACAAGGCCGAGCGTGCCGGTCGGCTCTTCCTCGACTGCAACCGCAACGCGTGGGCACAGACGGCAGTGCCGCCCTTCGCGGTGCGTCCCAAGGCCGGCGCCCCGGTCGCCGTGCCGCTCGACTGGGACGAGCTCGACGTTGCCGAGCCCGACGGCTGGAACGTGCGAACGGTCACGGAACGTCTCGAGGGCGGCGCAGACCCGTGGGCCGATTTCGGCCGTCACATGCGAACGCTCACTGCCGCCCGCCGCTGGCTGAAATCAGAGAACGGGTAGCGGCGTCACCAGTCGTCGACGTGAGTCGAATCGGAGGTAGTCGGTGTAGCCGGCGCGGCGAGCCTCGGCGACGATCTCCGAGTAGCCGAAGGCCGATTCGTCGGGCGC
>DASQLS010000051.1:0-2581 GCA_035629915.1 Candidatus Limnocylindrales bacterium
GAACTGTCGCCCCTTGCAGACGCGCTCGACGGTTACGCCACCCTCGGCCAGGCCCGTTGGGCAGCCTGGCGGCACAAACAGCGTCTCGACGACCGACTCCCATCTTCCTTCGCGGACGTCCTCGTAGACGTCGTCGCGTTCTCCGACCCGGCGATAAGTGCAGCTGCGGGATCACAGGGATGGGATCCTCACACGCGACGATGGCACCGACTGCAACTCTGAAGGTCTCCACCCGTCAAGATCGCTCGAACACTATTTGAGTACGATCGAGTCGATCAATCGGCGCGTCAATCTGTAATAGCGGCAGATTCGAAGCGGCAGTGGGCATCCGCCCTTAGCGAACTGGAATGTGCTCGAACATGCGATGTTCGAGCAGCAAGCCGCGTCACCTAGCTGGCTGGCTCTGGTTTCGTCCGCCGCTCCTGGAGGCGATTACGACCGCCCCTGCTCACCGATTCACGCTTTCCGGATGAAGCCGAGTGCCCGATAACCCGGCATTCGGCGCCTCAGCGAGCCGGCGATCAGCGGTACGGCCGGGTCGTGATAGTCGTGCACCTCGGCCACGTTCTTGCCCGCGGCGGCACGCACGACACGACCGGCACACTGCACCAGCAGCCCGTCGAACGAGATCGGCGCGGCGAGGAAGAGCGTGTCGAGGACCGGCGCATCAAACCCCTCGCCCACAAACGGCGTCGTGCCGATCACCAGCACGCCGTCACCCGCGTGCGCCTCATCCAGGCGGTCCACGGCGGCGCGTCGAGCCGCGACTGGCATCCCACCTTGCATCACCACGGGCCGGTGGCCGCGCGCTGTGAGGAGTCCGGCCAAGATCTCCAGGTGCGCCACCCGTCGGGTGAGCACCAGGCAATTGCGGCCGCGCCCAATCGCACTCTCCACATCGGCGACGATCTGGGCGTTGCGCGGCTCGTCGGCGAGCAACGCCCGCTGGACCTCCGCGAACGCACTCGGGCTCGAGGCGTCAAGATCGCTGTAGGTGAAGGCGGTCTCGTGCACGTAGAGCACGCGATCGGGTCCGGTTGGACCATCCGACACCTCGATCAGGGTCGACTCCGCTGGCTGGTTCAGCGTGTGCCGCACCGGGCCGAGCTGCCACGCCACGAGGTCACCGAGACCGTCCCGCCGCGTCGGCGTCGCGGTCAGTCCGAGCCAGAACTGCGCACCGATCATGGAAACCGAGTGGTCGTACGCAGCCGCAGCGAGATGGTGACACTCATCGACGACGACCTGCCCATAGCCGCCGGTCAAGCCGGCGACGTCGGCATGCCGGGCCAACGACGGCAGCATCGCGATGTCGATCACGCCGGTGAGCTTCTTACGCCCTGCGCCGTGCTGACCGGGACGAAACCCGAGGAACTCCTGGATCCTGGTACGCCACTGATCGGCCAGAGCTTTGCGATCGACCAAGATCAAGGTCGATGTCGCCCGCTCGGCCACGACCGCACAGGCCATCACCGTCTTACCCGAGCCCGGTGGCGCCACAAGCACTCCGTCGTCATGCGCGAGCAGCGCGCTGACCGCAACAGACTGCCGGTTGTCAAGCTGCCCGGTGAACGCCACCTCGATCTCCTGGCCCGGGTTGCGGTCATCCGTCACGATCAACTTCGACCCAGCTCCATCGATGATCCCCCCGATGTCATGCCGAAGACCTCGCGGCAGCGAAAGTCGATCGTCGGTAGTGATGTCATAGCCGCGAACGAACCTCGGGGTATCCCAGGTGGACTTCCGGAGCCGCTGCAGCTCGTAGAACTTCGGGTTCGCCATCGAGGCAGCGTGCTTGAAGGTGGCCAACGCCGCCGGAGTGAGCTGCCCAATGTCGATCATCAGCTTCGCACTCAGATCAGCCCGCACCATCGCAGGCAGGCGTGGCCGCACACGCGTGGCCGTCGAACTGCTCAGCTGGGTGACGTCGGAGCCCACCGCTGTCTGCTTGGCGCGTCGAGCCACTCTGGCCGCATCGCTCGGACTCAGGCGATCCAACGTCGACAAGTAAGCCCACTGGTCCTCGTACGGCTCCAGGCTGCTCAAATCGAGGAACACGGTCAGTCCGTCGTCCCGGTATTTCCGCTGCAGCGGGGCGGCGATCAAGTTTCCATAGCCGGCCTCGGGAAGCACGTCCTGGTTCGGGAAGAGCCGGTCGTACGAGCGAAGATCCATCGATCCCCTCAGCACCATCGCCTCGTGTAGCAGGACAGTGCCCATCGCACGGGCCGTCGACGCCTGGACCGGGGCCGCGAAGAACACCCAAACGTGAGCGCCCCGTCCCGATTTCGACAGCTCGACCGCCGCCGGCACGCCGCTCACTCGGGCGGCTTTCGCGTACGCCAGGGCGTCGAGCATCGCCACGGACCCGTCGAAGTCTGCAGCCAGGAACCGGCATGAGTTGTCCCGCAACAATGGATACAGCCCGATGAAGACCTCACCCGCGAGGTGCGCGGCCATCACCTCCCTGGTGAGGGGGAGATTCCGTAGCAGGCGTCGGTCCAAACCTTTGCGCCACCCGCCCGCGACTGCGGGCATCCAGCCGCTCGTCCCGGCCCGATGGTTCTCCCAGAACAGGGCA
>DASQLS010000052.1:0-11582 GCA_035629915.1 Candidatus Limnocylindrales bacterium
TCGGCCATCTGCGACGCCAGCGCGCGCTGCCAGATAAGCCGGTAGAGCTTGAGCTCCTCGGGCGGGAGGACGCTGGCGAGGCTGTCCGGGTCGCGGGAGAAGCTCGTCGGCCGGATCGCCTCGTGGGCTTCCTGGGCGCCCTTGCTCTTGGCGCTGTACTGACGGCCCTTGGGCACCACGTAGCGCAAGCCGTAGCGCGTCGAGATCACGTCGCGCGCCTCGGTCAGCGCCACGCTGGCCATGTTCGGCGAGTCGGTGCGCATGTAGGTGATCAGTCCAACGCGTCCCTCGGCGAGATCGGCGCCCTCGTACAGGTTCTGGGCGATGCGCATCGTTCGCTTGGGATTGAAGCTGAGCTTGCGGCTGGCTTCCTGCTGCAGGGTCGAGGTCGTGAACGGCGGCGCGGGCCGGCGCTTGCTCTGGCGACTCGAGATGCTGCTCACAATCGGCAGCGCGTCGCGCAACGCGGCCGCATGCCGCTCCGCGGTGTCCGCATCGCCGATATGGAGGCCCTCTTCCTCGCCCTTCTTGAGCGCCTCGCCATCGATCCGTACGAGCTCGCTGACGAACGTCTCGCCGCGGTCCGTGGACAGGACCACTTCGATCGACCAGTACTCGCGCGCGGTGAAGGCACGTATCTCGCGCTCCCGATCGACGACCAGGCGCACGGCGACCGACTGGACGCGGCCGGCCGACAGTCCGGCATGGACTTTGCGCCACAGCAGCGGACTGAGCGTGTAGCCGACGAGGCGATCGAGGATGCGCCGCGTCTGTTGCGCGTCGACGAGGTTGTGGTCTATTTCTCTGGGGTTGGCGAACGCGTCGCGAATCGCGTCGGGCGTGATCTCCGAGAAGGTCACCCGGTGGGTCTTGCCTGGCTGCACGTGGGCCGCCTCGGCAACGTGCCACGCGATCGCCTCACCCTCGCGGTCGAGGTCGGTGGCGAGGTAGACCGCATCGGCTGTCTTGGCCTCCTTGGCAATCGCCGCCACTTGTTTCTTGCGGTCCTCGCTGACCACATACTCAGGGGCAAAGTCGTGCTCGACGTCGACGCCGAGCTTGTTCTTGCCGGGGTTCTCAGGCAGGTCGCGGACGTGGCCGTACGACGCCAAAACGCTGTAGCCGGGGCCCAGGTAGCGCTCGATAGTGCGCGCCTTGGCGGGTGATTCGACGATCACCAGGTTCTTACTCATCTTTTCGATACTACCTCGCAGCGGACGCCGCGAAGGGAAGCCGCCGTGCGGCTACACCGAACGGATGCGCGCCAGGAGGTCCTCGTCGGGCTCTTCGTCGAAGTCGAGCGACGTCTCGTCGGGCTGCTCCTCGAGCGCAACGAGCGCGCCATTGTCCGGCTCGCTCGAGGCTCCGAGCAGCACCGTTCGCGGCGGTTCGTCGCGCGACGACGCCTGCGACTCCAGGTGGATCGGGGCTTCGATCAGGCGGATCATGTCCATCGGGAACACGAACGTCGAATTGCGGTCGTGCACGAACTGAGGCCGCTTGCCGTCGACGGTACGCACGTTGGTGCACACCACGCTCCGATCCGCGCCGGACGGAAGCGCCTCCATGTCGACCACGATCGGCAGCTCGTTGACTAGGTGGATGACTACGTTGCTGATCACGCGGCGAGTGTCGCGCTGACGCACCGCACCGGACAACGGTACGGAGGTCCCGATTCACGTTGCCGCCAACGGACCGGCCGCGACGAAGGCGGGGCCGTGCGCCTGGGCCCAGCCGCGCATCAGTAACAGGGTGATTGCGCCGGAAGCGACGCCCGGCGGCAATCCGGTCTGCGACACGAGCAGGTCCAGTCCGGCCGGTCCGGCGCACAGCCGTTCGGCGACGGCACGCTCGGAGGGTCCGAGGAGGGACAGCGCAGCGGCTCTTTTCGTAGGGACGCCGGGCGACGTGGTGACGGCCGGCGACGCGTCGGTCGGCCTTGCCTCTTCGCCGATCGGTGGCGACTCGAAGTAGCCCAGGTCCTCCGTCAGCTCATCGAGGCCGACGAGCGGTCTGGCCGGCGTGTCGCGCAGCAACGCCAGCGACCCCTCGGTTGACCAGTCGCCGATCCGCCCGGGCGCAACGAACACCGGCCGGCCCAGCTCGAGCGCGTGCTTGGCAGTGATCAGCGCGCCGCTCTTGCGCGGCGCTTCAACGACGACCAGCGCATCCGACAGCGCCGCGATTATCCGGTTGCGCCGCGGGTACGTCCCCTTTGAGGCATGCGTCTCGGGATGGTGTTCGCTGACCACGGCGCCGCCCGCGCGCACGACCTCGTCGCGCAGCCGCTTGTGTGCCCGTGGTCCGGGCTGGCAATGGCCCGCGCCGATCACCCCGACCGTCGCACCGCCGTGTTCGAGAGTCGCGGCGTGCGCCGCACCATCGATGCCCACCGCCAGGCCCGATACGACCGTCGCACGGCACTCGACGAGCCGGCCGGCGATACGCGCCGCCAGCAGGCGTCCGGCCGGCGTAGGGCGGCGCGTGCCGACCACTCCTACCGCGCGCCGCCGCCGGAGCGTGGCCGGGTTACCGAGACCGTGGATCACCGCCGGCGGCGCCGGCAGGTCACGTAGTCGTTCGGGATAGTCCGAGTCGAGCGGCGTTGACGTCCACAGCCCCAGAGCGTCGATAGCGACCAGCCTGCCGGCCGGATCGTTGGCTGCGGCTCGCAGCTCAACCAGGGTTCGTGCCGGGAAGGGCGGCCGTCCGTCGAGATCAGTGCGCTCAGCGATCCACGCGTCGAGGCGGCCGTCGAGCGTGGCCTCGAACGTGCTTGGCGCGTCGCCGAAAGTGGCGAGCAGGAGCGCAAACGTCTCCTCGCCGATGCCGGGAACAGATGCAAGCGAGATCCAGGCGTCTCGACGCGTGTCACGCCGCAAGGCGGTCCTCCGTCGGGCGACCGGGGTCACGCAGCACGCCCGCGGCAAGCACGTCCGCCTCGTCGACCTCGGCGCGGCCGTCGAGATCGGCGATCGTCCGAGCAACGCGCAGCAGCCGGTGCACCGACCGGGCGGTGAGGTGACGGTCAGCAGCCATCTCGCGCAGCGATCGATTGGCAGAAGCGGTCAAGCCGCACGCGCTCTGCACGGCCGATCCGGCCAGATGTGCGTTCGGCCGGCCCCCATTCCGACGCAGTGCTCGGTCGCGCGCCGCCAGGATGCGGCGCGCGACGGTGGCGCTGTCCTCCGGCACAGTCGACCCGAGCAGCTCGGTGGGCGGGACGCGGGCCATCTCGATCTGCATGTCGATGCGATCGAGGAGCGGGCCGCTCACCCGTCGCACGTAGCGTTCCGGATCGCCGGTCGGGCATCGACACCGCCGGTCCGGATCGTTGTGGTACCCGCAACGGCACGGGTTCATCGCCGCCACGAGCTGGAATCGTGCCGGGTAGCGCACCCGACCCGTCGCGCGGGCGATTGTGAGAACTCCTTCCTCGAGCGGCTGGCGCAACGCGTCCAGCGCGGGCCGGTCGAACTCGGCGAGCTCGTCGAGGAACAGAACGCCGTGGTGGGCGAGGGTGGCCTCGCCGGGTATCAGGTGAGGCCCGCCGCCGACGAGCGCCGCGTACGAGCTCGTGTGATGCGGTGCGCGAAAAGGCCGTGCACGACGGAGGTCGCCATCGCGCAGCAGACCGGCAACGCTCTCGATGACCGTCACCTCCAGCGCCTCCTCGTCGTTGAGCGCCGGCAAGAGGCCGGGGATCGCTCGGGCCAGCAATGTCTTGCCCGCGCCCGGCGGACCCACGAGCAGCAGGTTGTGGCCGCCGGCGAGCGCAATCTCGAGTGCCCAGCGGGCGTGCTGCTGGCCACGGATATCGGCCAGGTCAACGGGCTCGACCGCCGTCGCGAAGCCCGATGCGCGCGTGGTGGTTCGGCGCGACTCCGGACGTGGTCCCGACAGCTCTACGGCATCACGGCGGGCTGCCCGCGCGGCCGTTCGGCCGCGCGGCCCGGCGATCAGCCGCGCCGCATCATCGAGACCGTCGACGCCGATCGCTTCGATGTCACGGACGAGCCGCGCCTCAGCTTCATTAGCGGCAGGCACGATGACTCGCCGGTAGCCCTGCCGAGCCAGCGTCGCGACCATCGGCAGCACGCCGGTGATTGGTTCGACAGTCCCCGACAGCGACAGCTCGCCAAGCAGCGCCCAGCCGTTGCCGCCGCGTCGGATCTGGCGCGAGGCAACGAGAATGCCGACCGCGATGGCGAGGTCGTACGCGGCGCCCCGCTTGCGCCTGTCGGCGGGCGCGAGGTTGACCGTGATGCGCGACATCGGATACTCGAAGCCGCTGTTGCGAATGGCTCCACGGACGCGCTCGCGGGCCTCCGACAACGCCGTGTCCGGCAGGCCAACGATGTGACAGACGGGAAGTCCCGGCGCGACGTCGATCTCGACGCGCACGAGCTCACCGCGCAGGCCGTTGATTACTGCCGTGACAAGGGTTGCCAGCACGGCCGCAAGTTAGGCGGCGGCTATTGCCTGGCGGTTACGCCCGACTTATCAGCTGATTTAGGCACGGCGTCGTCGCCCGCGTCGGCGCTGAGCTCCGTAGATCAGGCGCCCGCGGAAGCCGTCAGCAGGTGGTACTCGGGCAGCTCGACCGGCTCGGCGCCCTGCTGATCGAGCATCTGCGCGAAATCCAGCACGGCCCGGCCCAATGCAGAGTCGGGCCGCTTGTGCATGAACGGCGTGCCCGAGTTGAGCGACGAGATCGCTGTTCGATAATCGTTCACGATCTGCTGCGACAACTGGCGGCGCAGGACGCTCTCGACCGACTTGGGGCTGATGCCCGTAAAGGCGTTGGCGCGGTTCAGCACCAGCAACAGGCGCTCGTCGGACACGCCGAGACTGGCCATGGTGCCCAGAACGAGGCGCACGTTCTTGACGCACGACAGGTCGGCGGTCATGACCACGATCAGCCGATCTGCCGCACCGATGATGTCCAGCTGGTGATCGTCGAGGCGCTCGTCCATGTCGACGATGACGTAGTCGTACGTCTGCCGCAGGAGCTCCACGATGCGCAGCAGGTGGTGCTGCTCACCGGAGATGAGGTCCGAGGCCTCGGGCGTCGCCGGCGCCAGCAGCAGGTCAACACCCGTGTCGTGGCGAACGACAACCTTGCGCAGCACGTCGGCGTCAATCGCTGTAGCCGTGACGACGTCGATGATCGAGCGCTGATCGGGACCCAGGTCAAGGAAGACCCGGTGGTCGCCGAACATGAAGTTGGCGTCGACCAGGACGACCTTCTTCTTCATCTCTTTCTGGAGTGCGATCGCGGTGTTGATCGCCAGCGTCGTCGTGCCCACGCCGCCCTTGGCGCCGTAGTAGGCGTGAACCTTGCCGACGTGTTCGCTCGGCTGCGGGGCGACCTTCGTGCGCGCGAAGCGGGCCAGGAGACCACGAACTCGGGCCGATAGCTCTTGCGGATGGACCGGCTTGGCCAGGTAATCGTCGGCGCCGGCGCGCAGTGCCGCGACCTTGGCGTCGACCTCGGCCGAGCCGCCGAGTACGACGATCGGCGTGTGCGCGCCGGTCTCCGTCTGTCGGATGCGGGCGGCCAGCTGTAGGCCAGACGGGCCGGGCAGGTCGTTGTCGACCGCCATCAGGTCAGGCTTGTCGGCGCCCCACCGATTGAGGCCCTCCTGGGCATCGTTGGCAAGCAGGATTTCGTAGCCGTCGCGGCGGAGCATATTGCCAAGCTGAAGCTGGATGGTCGGCTGGGCGGCGACGACGAGGACGCGAGCAGGCATGGTTCTCCAGACAGTTCTGGGATTCGACTCGCGCCGATCCTAGGCTCTGTCGAGCAGTTCACCCACGCCTAGGTGGTACTCCCCCCACGGGTACCTAAAGGACCATCACCGACCAGCAGCGACCTAGAACTGCTGGCCCTCTGGGCGCGCCTGCGAAGCGTCGGGCCGCGCCGGCGGCGGCTCGTTGCGTGGCTTGCCCGGGCCGAGCGCCTGCTCGGCATAACCGCTGATGCGCGAGGCGAGCTCGACGAACTCGACCGGGATGATGTATTTCGTCGCCGGTGACGCGCCGAGGCCCTTGAGCGTCTCGAGGTACTGCAGGGTCATCGTCTTCTCGTCGACCTGGCGCGCGGCGCCGAAGATGCGCTCGAGCGCCTGACTGAAGCCCTCTGCCTCGAGGATCGACGATTGACGCGTGCCCTCGGCACGCAGGATCGCGGCCTGCTTCTCGCCCTCGGCGACGTTGATGTTGGCCTGCCGCGTGCCCTCGGACTCGGTGATCACCGCGCGCCGGTTGCGCTCGGCGGACAGCATCCGGTTCATCGCGTCCTGGACGTCGCGCGGCGGGATGATCTCGCGGATCTCGACCGTTGTCACCTTTCCGCCCCAGCGCTCGGTCTGCTCGTCGAGCTTCGCGCGCAGCACCTCGTTGATCTGGTCGCGCTTGGACAGCACGTCGTCGAGCAGGATGTCGCCGATGACGGCACGCAGGGTGGTCGTCGCAATTCCCTGCAGCGCGCCGGCAAAGTTCTGAACGTTCACCAGGCTGCGCAGCGGATCGACGATGTACCAGTAGATCAGGAAGTCGATGTTGATCGGCGCGTTGTCCTTGGTGATCGTGGTCTGGCTCGGGACCTCGATGAACTTCTCGCGAATGTCGACCTTCTCCGGTCGATCGATGATCGGGATCAGGAAGCGCAGGCCCGGCTCGCGGACGAGGCTAGGTCCCGTCTTCCCGAGCCGGAAGATGACCATCCGCTCGTACTGCTGGACGACGCGCACCGACAGGTACAGCGCGACCAGGATGAAGACGATGACGGCGACCAACCCGGCCAGCGTGATGGTGTCGAATGGCATTGATTCGAATCCTTCCTTGTTACGCCGGTGCGCCGGTCCCCTCGGCCGGCTCGACCACGAGAGTCAGTCCTTCCTGGCGCACGATGCGCACCGGTGTCCCGCGCGACAACGGACGTTCGTCGGCGGTGCGAGCGGTCCACTCCTCGCCACCAGCATAGACGGAGCCGATCGGCGAGAGCGGGCGCCGAACCTCGCCAATCGAGTTCGCCGCCAGTCCCGCGCCAACGAGGCCCTCCGCCGTGGCCATGCGTCGCGAGCGGATCGCACCGAGGGTGATGAGCCCCATGAACAGCGCGGTGACCACCGTCATGGCGACGATGATCGGCACGCCGACTGAGACGTCCGGCGCGGTAGGCGTTCCCGGTTCGGTGTACAGCGCCGCTGCGCCGAGCACGAAACATACGATTCCGGCCACGGTCAAGAGTCCATGGCTGACGACCGTGAACTCGAGCACGAAGAGCACGATGCCGAGCCCGATCAGCAGCAGGCCGCCGATGTTCAGCGGCAGGCTGCCGAAGCCGATGAAGGCGAGGATGATCGCGATGGCGCCCAGGATGCCGGTCACCCAGTTCGGGTTCTGGAGCTCGAAGAAGAGCCCGTAGAAGCCAATCGTGAACAGGATGAAGGCGATGTTCGGATCGGACAGCAGGTGGAGCAGTGACTGAAGCGGGTTCATCGGCAGGTCCTGCGTCTGCGCGTCGGCGAGCGCGAGGGTGACCGATTCACCGCCGACCTCGATCGTCCGCCCGTCGGCGAAAGCGAGCGCTTCCTCGATTGTTCGCGCGGTCCCGTCGACTCCGCCTTCCTCGACGGTCTCCTCGGCCGTGTATGAGCGTGCCTCGGAGACGGTGGTCAGCGCCCAGTCCACGTTGCGGTTGCGGAGGCTCGAGATGCTGCGCAGCAGCGCGTTGGTGTCCTCGAGGATCTTGGCCTTGAGGTCCTCGCCGATGTCCTGCCCCTCCCCGGTGATCGGGGTCGCGGCGCCGATGTTGGTGCCCGGCGCCATGACGGCAACGTGGCTCGCCATGGTGATGAAGGTGCCAGCACTCGCCGCTCGCGCGCCGGCAGGGCCAACCCAAACGATCACCGGCACGGGCGAGTTGAGCAGCGTGCTGACGATGTCGCGCGTGGCGTTGAGGTCGCCGCCGGGCGTGTTGAGCTCGATGACGACCGCGTCGTAACCCTCGCGGTCGGCCTTGGCCAGGCCGTCGCGGATATAGCCGGCCATGATCTGGTCGACGACGCCACTGGTGGGCATGACGTAGACCCGCGCCGGCTCGTCCTGCGCGACGACCTGACCTGCGAGGAGCAGAGCGAGTCCCGCGGCAAAGAGCAGCGAAGAAAGTCTCCGCAGCCTGTTCGCGCGCCGCAACCTGTTCATCTCTGTGCGTTGATTATCGCGCAACCCCGAGCGGGCTCTCGTTGACAGTCAGAAACTCGAACAGCAGCGCGCTCCAAGTCTCAAGCTTGTCGGAAATCGCGGCGACCTCGGCGAGCGTGGCGAACTCGCCCGACAGCTTGTCCCGCTCGCGGATCGCCACCGGCCGACCCATTGCGTCGGCGGTGTAGACCAGGCCAAGGTGGACGGCTCCGACGTCGTTTCCATCGTCGTTCAGCACGCCGAGCGGCTCGAAGTCGGGTGTGAAGTCGGCTTCGATCTCCTCCGCCCACTCGCGCCGCAGGCCGCCGATGACGTCCTCGTCCTCCGGATTGACGTGGCCGCCCACCCCAATCGTGTATCGGTCGTGCAGCCGCACGTCTCCACCGGCACGCGTCCTGCGCATCAGGAAGATGCACTTCCCGTCGCGTAGCAGCAGGTACGGGATGGCCTGCTTCCAGGACGGATCGTCCTCGACCTCGTTGCGTGGCCGGAACGTGCCGTGCTGCGCGACTGCCGCGAGGTATGGATCGAGCGCGGCGCCGATCACTCCCCGAAAGTCGAGCCCACCCGGTACGGCCGCACGCGGCAGCCCAAGAACGAGCTCGCTGACAGCATCTGGGGCCACGTGCGGATCGTAGCCGGGTCGCTTGTGAGCCATGCACACAAGCGGGACCGATTTCGGCCTGCTAGACCGCAAATGGAGCCCGAAAGGGAGCCATTTCGTGGGACTGGATCACAAACCGCCCGATTCAGGGCACCAGATCGGTGATTTCCGTGTGGGTTGTGGGCATTCCACACATTCGGGCAGGAGGTGGCTGCTGGCCGCCGCCCTGATGGCGACCAGCAGCTCTCCAGGGTTAGATCACGAGGACCGGATCACGCGGCGGCTCCTGCAAGCTCCTTCGCCACTTCTGCCGCCGCCGGATCGTGGGGCACGTACTCGTAGTCCTCGAGGCGACCTGTCAGGTAGGACTCGTACGCCAAGAGATCGAAGTGTCCGTGACCCGAGAGGTTGAAGAGGATCGTTCGCTGACGGCCCTCCTCGCGCGCGGCGAGTGCCTCGTCGATGGCCACGCGCACTGCGTGGTTCGACTCGGGTGCGGGCACGATGCCCTCGGCGCGCGCGAACTTGACGCCGGCCTCGAAGGTTGTCACCTGGGCCACCGCCCGAGCCTCGACCAACCCGTCGTCGACGAGCTTGCTGACCAGCGGCGCCATGCCGTGGTAGCGCAGCCCACCGGCGTGGATGGGCGGCGGCACGAAGTTGTGGCCGAGGGTGTGCATCTTGACCAGCGGCGCCATCTCGCCCGTATCACCGAAGTCGTAGTCGTACTTGCCGCGGGTCAAGCTCGGGGCCGCGGTGGGCTCGACCGCGATGACTCGATACGAGCCCTCGCCACGCAGCTGGCGGCCAATGAACGGGAAGGCCAGCCCGGCGAAGTTCGAGCCGCCGCCGACGCAGGCAATGATGGTGTCGGGCTCCTCGCCGGCCATCGCCATCTGCTCGATCGCCTCCTGGCCGATCACCGTCTGGTGAAGCAGCACGAAGTCGAACACCGAGCCGAGCGAGTACTTGGTCCCAGGATGGGTGACGGTGTCCTCGATCGCCTCGCTGATGGCCATCCCTAGCGAGCCGGTGTGATCCGGGAACTGAGCGAGCACGCCGCTGCCGTACCCGGTGTCGCGGCTGGGGCTGGCGACGACGTTCGCGCCGTACGTCTCCATCAGGATGCGTCGGTACGGCTTCTGGTCGTAGCTGGCGCGGACCATGAAAACCTTGACCTCGAGCCCGAAAAGTGAGCCCGCGAAGGCCAGGGCGCTGCCCCACTGCCCGGCACCGGTTTCCGTCGCCAGGCGCGTCACGCCTTCCTGCTTGTTGTAGAAGGCCTGGGCGATGGCGGTGTTCGGCTTGTGGCTGCCGGACGGGCTGACGCCCTCGTACTTGTAATAGATGTGTGCCGGCGTATCGAGCACCTTTTCCAGCCGTCGGGCTCGGTAGAGCGGCGATGGTCGGTAGAGCGCGAACGCGTCGCGCACCGGGTCGGGAATCTCGATCTCACGATCGGTGCTGACGACCTGTTTGATCAGCTCCATCGGGAATAGCGGAGCGAGGTCCGCCGGTCCGATCGGCTGGCCCGTGCCCGGGTGGAGAGGCGGTGGTGGTGGCTCGGGCAGGTCGGCCGCGATGTTGTAGAAGGCGCGCGGCAGGCGGTCGTCGTCGAGGACGAATTTCGTGCGGTCGCTGTGGCTCACGGTGGTTTCCTCCGCTTTCCTTCGGCCTCGTTCCGGGGCCGAAAAACACGTAACCGGCCTTCGTCCTGCCGGGACGAAAGGCCGGTCCTTCCGCGGTACCACCCGTTTTCAGCGGTCTGCTGTGCCGCCGCACTCGATTTCCGACGGGCTGTCGCGTTCGATCGCCGATCGGTGCCACCTTGATAACGCTGGCGCACTGCGCCGGAGCCTACTCTGGGTGCCGACTCCCCCTCCAAAGCCGGCAACCATCTCGGTCCGGGGCTCCCGGGTCCATTGGCATTCGATACCGTCCCGGCTCACACCAACCGCCGGGTCTCTGATCCGGATCTCGAGCGCTACTACTCCCGATCACAGCCTATATTCGGTTGCCGGGCAGTCTATGCAGCCGGACTGTCGGCGGTCAATAGGGTCGAGTGACGCTCCTCGTAGCGCGAGCCCGCCGGATCGGTGTGGCTGCGAAGGAGGACCACCCGATCGAGGGTCCAGCTGACCTTGATCACCGGCGCCAGCTCGCGCAGAGCGGCGAGAACAGCTTCATCGACGCGCCGTGCCACCGTAAGGTGCGGCCGGGGCCGGCGGTGATCGTCGTAGGTGCCGCTGCCCATGTCCCGGTCGAGCTCGATCGCGAGTTGGGCGACCCCGGAGCCACCTCCGTCGAGCCGGAGCCAGGCGACGCCGCCGCGTTTCCCGTTGGGCAGTCCGCCGCCATCGGCCGTCGAGACCTCGAAGGACGTCACGCGCGACGCCACGGCATCGATCGCGGTCGTCAGTGCGGGCACACGCGCCGAATCGGTCTGGCCCAGGAAGACGAGCGTCAGGTGAAGCTTGTCGGCCGATACCCAGCGCGTTTCTGGAAACGCCGCACGCAGCGGCTCGAGCGCCGACACCACACGCGTTGCCGCTTCATGGGGAAGTGGCGCAGCGACGAACAGCCGCCAGGACTCAGGCAGGTGAGAGCGCGGGTCGCTCGATGCCGAGCAGGTCGAGCAGCTCCATCAGGTCGGTCACGACGAGCAGGTCCGGGTCGTTGAGCTCGGTGCGCAGGAAGGCTGTGTCCGCCGATTGCCGAACGATCATCACGCCCGTAATGCCCAGCCGACGCGCACCCTCGATGTCCG
>DASQLS010000053.1:0-7547 GCA_035629915.1 Candidatus Limnocylindrales bacterium
CTCGACACACAGCGTCTCAACCTGCTGCTCGCCGTCCTCGGCCGCAGGGCCGGGCTCAATCTCGCCAGCCACGACGTCTACGCCAGTGTCGTCGGCGGCCTCACGGTCGAGGAGCCGGCGATCGACTTGCCGCTGGCGATGGCGCTCGCCTCTTCGTTGCGCGACCGGCCGATCGCGGCTGGAACGGTGTTGTGCGGCGAGATAGGCCTGACCGGTGAGCTGCGGCCAATCGGCGGCCTGGCCCGCCGGCTGCGCGAGGCAGCTCGGCTCGGCTTCGCCCGAGCGATCGTGCCGCTCCGGGCAGGACGAACGGATGATGGACTGGACGGCATCGCACTGGAGATCATTCGTGTCGGTACGTTGCGAGAGGCCATCGCAGCGGCGCTGCTGACCGAGAGGTCCAGCGAAGCCAGAACATCTGCCGTTTCCGTGGGAGGCACCGCGAGTTGATTCTTTTCACCCGACTACTCGGCGGTGCGATAGGTGCCCTGAACGCCGTCGTGCTCGCCGCAGGTTATGGGCTACCGCCGGTTGACCTGAACACGCCTGTCGGCTTGATCCTGCTCGTAGCGTGGATTGCCGCCTGGTTCGTGATCGGCTTCTCGATCCTGCCCTACATCACCGTCCTGCCCGCTCGGTGGCTGATCAAGCGCGTCGGCGAGCTTTCGACGGGCGAGTTCGTGAGCGCCGTCGGCGGGCTCGTCGTTGGGCTGCTGATCGGCCTGCTGCTCGGCCTCCCGATGGCCAATCTGCCCGACCCATACAACTGGCTGGCGCCGATCACGACCGTTATCGCCACCGGCCTCGGGATGATGGGCCTCACCGTCGCCAAGCGGCACGACCTTGCTGAGGCTGCGCGCGCCTACGGCCTGCTCAAGGTGGCCGAGGTAGATCCAACTAGACCGCTGGGCGGCGCACGAACGTACGTAGACACCAGCGCACTGATCGACGGCCGAATGACCGATGTCGTTGCCTCTGGTTTCCTGTGGGGCACGCTCGTCGTGCCGCGCTTCGTCGTGGCCGAGCTGCAGTCGATTGCCGACAGCCGCGACCAGGCGCGTCGAGTTCGGGGCCGGCGCGGTCTCGAGGTGCTTTCGGTACTGCAGAAGGATCCGCGCATCGCGGTCGAGCTCAACGACAGGGACGTGCCCGACGTCGATGCGGTCGATGCGAAGCTGCTCTCGCTGGCACGCGACGAAGGAGCCGGCATCCTGACCAACGACTACAACCTCAATCGAGTCGCGCAGCTCGACGACGTGCGCGTCCTGAACCTCAATCAGCTCGCCAATGCGCTCAAGCCGGCGTTCCTGCCGGGGGACGCGATGCGCGTCAAGGTCATCCAGCAGGGCAAGGAGCCCGGCCAGGGATTGGCATATCTCGACGATGGCACGATGATCGTGGTCGAGGGGGGCGGAACGATGATCGAGCGCGAGGTGGACGTGAACGTCGTACGGGTGCTGCAGACGGTCGCCGGTCGAATGGTCTTCGCTCAGCCTCGCGGCTGAGGAGGGCGTGGATTCCCGGTTCGCCGACGCGGTGATCGTCGCCGCGGGCGCCAGCTCGCGGATGGCCGGCGCGGACAGAACAGACACCAACAAGATGGATGCCGACCTGCTCGGCCGTCCGATCCTGCGCTGGTCGGTCGAGGCGATGGCAGCTGCCCGGTCGGTCGATCGAATCATCGTTGTCGCCCGCCACGATCGGATCGAGGCACTCGCCGGCACGGATTGGATGCGCGACGTGACGATCGTTGCGGGCGGTGACCAGCGGTCAGATTCGGTCCGCGCCGGCGTCGCCGCAAGCAAGGCGGCAGTGGTGCTCGTCCACGATGGGGCGCGGCCATTGGTCAGCCCGCAGCTCGTCGACTCGGTCGCCAGCGCTACTGCCGAGCACGGCGCGGCGGTACCGGTCGTGCCGGTCGTCGACTCGCTCAAGCGCGTCGCGGGAGCGATGCTCGGCGCGTCCCTCGAGCGCGAAGGACTGGTACGGACGCAAACGCCGCAGGGCGCGCGGCGCGAGCTGCTGCTCGACGCCTTCGAGGCGGCCGGTGGCGCCACGTTCAGCGACGAGGCGGGGCTGCTCGAGAGCAGAGGCATTCCGGTCGCGACCGTTCCGGGCGAGCCGGAGAACCTCAAGGTGACTGATCCCAGCGATCTCGAGCTCGCCCGTGCCATCGCCGCCGGTCGGGCAGGGGAGCGGATCGGCTTCGGCGAGGACAGCCACGGCTTCGGGCCGGATGACGGCCTATGGCTCGGCGGCGCGCTGCTCGAAGGGGCGCCCAGACTTCACGGCCACTCCGACGGCGACGTCGTGCTTCATGCCCTGGCCACGGCGATCCTCGCTGCGAGTGGCCTTGGCGATCTCGGCCGCGCCTTTCCACCGTCCGATCCCGCCACGCTCGGAATCGCCAGCAGCCGGATGGTCGAGGAAGTCGTCCGCCAGTCGGCCGGGGCGGGTTGGAGAGTTGCCCGAGCGCAGGTGTCGGTCGTCGGCGCCCGTCCGCGACTCGGAAGCCACATCGAGGCGATGCGCGCTCGCATCGCCGAGCTGCTGTCCGTTTCGAGCGACTCGATCGCCGTGATTGCGTCGACCGGAAACCTGAATGGAGCCGAAGGTGCCGGTCGGGTGATCAGCGCCAGCGCACTGGTCACCGTCCATCGGCGATGATGCGGAGTACATGCCTCTGCATCTGACCAACACCCTGGGCGGCGCGCTCGAGCCGTTCGAGCCGATCGAGCCCGGCCATGCCCGCGTCTACAGCTGCGGACCGACCGTCTACGGGCCGGCACACATCGGCAACTTCCGGGCGTTCTTGCTGGGCGACCTGGTCCGGCGATATCTCGAGTGGACCGGACTGCGCGTCACCTGGGTGATGAACATCACCGATGTCGACGATCGGATCATTCGCGACCTGCAGGCCGCGGGCGGCACGCTCGACGAGCTGACCGCACCGCACATCGCCCGATTCATGGCCGACCTGGAGGCACTGCGCATCGGCCCGCCGACCTACCTCGCCCGGGCGACCGAGCACGTTCCGGAAATGGCCGCCCTGATCAGCACGCTGCTCGACAAGGACCACGCCTATCGAACGGACGATGGCTCGATCTTCTTTCGCATCTCGTCGTGGCCGGCCTACGGCCAGCTGGCCAAGCTCGATCCGGAAGGGGCTCGGGTTGGTGAGCGTGTCGCCGCGGACGACTACGGTAAGGACGATGTGCGCGACTTCGCTGTCTGGAAAGGGGCACGTGACGGCGAGCCGTCGTGGTCGACCGAGATCGGTGCCGGCCGCCCCGGCTGGCATATCGAGTGCTCGGCGATGAGCATGAGATACCTCGGCGAGTCGTTCGACATTCACACCGGAGGGGTCGACCTGATCTTTCCCCACCACGAAAACGAGATTGCCCAATCGGAGGCGGCGACCGGGCGGCCCTTTGTTCGCGTCTGGTTGCACAACGCCCACCTGCAGCTATCCGGTCAGAAGATGGCCCGCCGGGTCGGCAATATCGCGCGGCCGGCCGACGTCTACGCGGAGGGCTACACGCCGGCCGCGCTGCGATACGCGTTGATCGCGACGCACTACCGCGCGCCGATGGAGTACGGCGACGACACGCTCGACCAGGCCACGGCCGCGCTCGAGCGGCTGTCCACGGCTGTTGCCTCGCTCGACGCGTATGCCGAGGAGCGCGAGGACGATCCGACGCTCGACGAAGCGCTCGAGGTTGCGCGCGACGGCTTCCGAGCGGCGATGGACGACGATCTGAACGTGTCGGGCGGCCTGGGGGCCCTGTTCGATCTGGTGCGCGAGCTGAACAAGCGCGTCGACGCGCGTTCAATTTCGACGGCCGACGCTCAGCGGGGTGCCGCCGCGATCCGCGACTTCGACCGGGTGCTCGGGGTGCTCGAGGTTGCCGAGGAGCTTCCCGAGGGCGCGGCCGCGCTCATCGAACAGCGTCAGGCGGCGCGTGACGGGCGTGACTGGGCCGCTTCGGATCGGCTGCGCGACGAGTTGCTGGTCATGGGCGTCGTCATCGAGGACACGCGTGACGGGCAGCGCTGGCGAGTGACGAAACGGGGCACGAATGGCTGATCGGGACAAGCAGCCGCGAGATGGCGACAAGCCGCCGCGGCGCGACTCCGGGAAGCCACCGCCCGGCGGCCGGCCGGGCGGGGATCGGCCGAGGCAGGGTCGTCCAACGGGCAAGGCGCCGTCTAGCGGCCGCTCGTCCGGCAGTCGTCCGCCAGGGAGCTCGTCGGGCGGACGCCCGCCCGAAGGTCGCACGTACAGCTCGCGCCCGCCCGGCTCGCGCCCACCCGGTCAGCGCCCGCCTGGCTCGCGCCCACCCGGTCCGCGCCCGCCTGGGGGTAAATCGCACAGCGGTCCGCCACAGGGCCAGCCATATCGCGGACCAAGGCGCGACGATCGGTCGAGTGGTCAGAGTTGGGATCAGTCCCCGGGTCGGGACTCCTCTGCGCCGCGCGACAGGCCGTCATACGACCGCCCGACCTACGATCGTCCGCCAGGGCATCGACCGCCCGGCTACGGACCGCGCACATCGAGCTATGGGTCCCGCCCGCCGGGGAATCGACCACCCGGCGACAGACCGATCGGCAATCGACCACCCGGCGACCGTCAGTACAGCGACCGGCCGCAGGGCGACAGGCCGGCCAGCGGACCGCCGGGATCCCGACCGCCGCAACAGGGTTACGACCGCCGGCCGCCGCAGCAAGGCTTCGACCGCCGGTCGCCCGGCTACGGACCGCGACCGCCTGCTTACGGATCTCGGCCACCGGCGTATGGATCTCGGTCGCCGGGCTACGGGCCTCGGCCGCCGCAACGATTCGGCCCACCTGGTGCCGCAGTGCGACCCACGTACGCGCCGCGGCCGCAGCGCGAATCGACCGAGGGGCTGCTCGGTGAAGATGAGGAGCTGATAGGCGGGAAGCGACCCGTCGAAGAGGCGTTTGCCGCACGACGCGAGGCGATCAGGTTGCTCGTCGTGCCGGAACGCCGCGCGGCGCTCGACCAGCTGGTCGTCCACGCGACTACGTTGCGCATCCCGGTCGTGGAGCTCGAGGGTGGGTCGCTGACCGCGCTGGCGGGCTTCGACGGCCACCAGGGCATCGCCCTCGTCGCCAAGCCACGGCCGACAGCGGACCTGACGGACATCGTTGCTCATGCCCGCCAACGCGGCGCACAGCCGTTCGTGCTGGTGCTCGACTCGCTCGAGGATCCCCAGAACTTCGGAACGCTTCTCCGCAGCGCCGAGGCGACCGGTGTGGACGGGGTTGTCTACCCGACGCGCCGCGCTGCGCCACTGTCGCCGTCAGCCATCAAGGCCTCTGCCGGAGCGACGGAGCACATGCTCCTGGCGCCCGTCGATGACCTTGCCGGCGCGTTGGTCGACCTGCGCGGCCAGGGCCTGCGCATTGTCGGTGCCGACGAGAATGCCTCGCTCGACTACTCGGAGGCGGACCTGCGCGGCCCTCTGGCGATCGTCGTCGGCAGCGAGGGGAGGGGGATATCGGGTCCGGTCCGGAAGCGCCTCGACATGGCGGTTCGGATCCCGATGCGCGGCAAGATCGCATCGCTCAACGCGTCAGTGGCAGGCTCGCTATTGCTATTCGCAGCTGCGTCCCAACGTCCCAACCCGGCGAAGGCATCGGCCGACGCGCCCGAGGCGACGGCAGCGCCGCTGCCGGACGAGCCTGAAGAGGTTGTCGCCGAGACAAAGGCGCCCGATGAGACGCCGGCCAAGCCCAAGCGCACCAGCGCCAAGGCGGCAAAGCCCAAGACGGCCACGGCCACGGCCAAGGCGACAAAACCCAGGGCGGCAAAACCCAAAGTCGGGGCCGCAGTCGACGAGCCTCCGGCCAAGCCCAAGCGCACCAGCTCTAGATCAGCAAAGCCAAAGATCGATGCCGCCCAGCCCGCCGATTCTCAAACGACTGAGCTCGAGGAGTTGCTGCCGGGCGACGGCTAGGCCAAGCTCGTTCGGAGCTGCGGAACTGTCTAGGGCAGCAGAAGCGCGATCAGGCTCAACGGCGTGCAGACCACCTCGGTCAGAGCTTTGTTCTTGACACGGACCGAGCGAAGGGCGTCGAGCTCGGCCTGACTGATATCGATGATCTTCGACTTGTATCCGAAGCCGACCACGTTGTTGACGCTGAACGAAGCGGTCGAGGAGGTCGAGCTTTCACTGCACGGCTGCGGGCTGACAAAGACTGCGAAGTCATTGCCGTCGACATCCGCGTCTCCGTCGGCATCTCCGAGTGCGACCGTCACGCGAGCGCCACCAGCCGACCGGTCCTCGACGCGGGTCATGAAGTTCTCGAGCGTGATGTTGTCGTTGCCCGCTTTCATGAGCACGGCCACGCCGGCGTCACTGTCGGGTCCATGAACGGTCGGCTTGTACTTGGCAAAGTTGATGGCGTTGGCGCATTCGGGATCGTCGTCGCCGAAGGAGATCCAGAACGACCTCAAGGCGTCGAAGTCGATGCTCGAGCTCAGGGCTCTGCTGATGGCGAAAGCGCCGTTCTCGTCTGTCGTGGCGGTCGTTCGGTACAAGCGGTTGCCAAGCGCCGGAGTGCCGTCACAGTCGATCGAACGGAAGATGAACGAGATCGACTCCGTCGGCGGGATCGTGTCGGGACCGCCGCCGTGAGCGCTCAACCTAGGGCTGCCGTTCTCGCGGTCGACTACTACGAGAGCGCCTCTGCCGACACCCCACTGCCAGCTTGCGTAGTGACCCTCGCCCGTGACGGTCAGCGCGGCCGCCGGCAGGGCGGTCAGGATGATCAGTGCCGACGCCGCAAGCAGGGCAGCGCCAGTCGACAGGTGCAATCGCTTCACCGAACCCTCCACCAACCCCTCGCGGCTCGGCGGCCGCACCGCCGCATGCTAGCCCTGTTAACAAGTGGCGAACGGCCAGTCCGGAGGCTCCGTGGCTGTCCGCTGGCGTGAGCGCGGCCGATTGCTGTATCCTTGGTCGTCGCGCCGCCGTAGCTCAATTGGTAGAGCAGCGGTTTTGTAAACCGCCGGTTGCGGGTTCGAGTCCCATCGGCGGCTCCAAAGAGGTCAAAACAACTGAATAGGGCTGCGCGCCGTCAGGTGTTCAGAGCCTTTGGCAGAAGAACCCGGCACGCGCTGCCGACCCTGGGTAGGTTGAGCAGGTGGTGAGCTCCGCTGACTGTAGATCAGCCGTCTTCGACTGTGGGGGTTCGATTCCCTCCCTGCCCACCACTCAACCCGACTAACCTTTCGGCTACGTCCGGGCCCACATAGCTCAGCTGGCAGAGCACTTCCTTGGTAAGGAAGAGGTCTTGGGTTCAAGTCCCAATGTGGGCTCCACGCCTCCCCACCCCGAACCGTCAGCATCCCAAGTACAGAAGGAACTACTAGACCGACCATGGCCAAGAAGAAGTTCGAGCGCAACAAGCCGCACGTCAATATCGGCACCATCGGCCACATCGACCACGGCAAGACGTCGCTCACCGCAGCGATCAGCAAGTACCTGAGCCTGAAGGGCGGCGCCGAGTTCCGCAGCTTC
>DASQLS010000054.1:0-5837 GCA_035629915.1 Candidatus Limnocylindrales bacterium
CAGCCACGTGGAGAGCTGTCTGCGCGACAGGCCCAGCGCGCGCATGAGCGCGAACTCGGTCTGCCGCTGACGCGCGGACACTGCCGCGGCTACGGCAAGGCCGATCAGCGCGAACAAACCGGCCGCGACGGCGCCGATGCCCAGAGCGCCGATGATGCCGATCGCGACCGGATCGCTGAGAAGCGTGCGCAGCCGGCCCGCGGCAGTGGCGACACTGATGCTCGTGAAGGGTCTAGCGGCAAGCGCGCGCTCGACGTCCTCGGCCACCCCCGCCTGCTGCGCGTCGATCTGAGTGCCGCCGGACAGGTCGAGCCACCATTCGTCCGGCCGACGAGTGTCGGACTCGTTGCCCGCATCGGCTCGCGTGCTGTGGCCCGCCTGCATTCGGAGCAGCGCGAGGGTCTGCAGATCGACGATGACGAGCGGCGACGCCGCGACTGTGGTCGGGAACGAATCAATCACGCCGGCGATCTTCAGCTGTCGCTCGGCACCGGCCAGACGCGACCGAAAGGACTGTCCCGGCTCCAGCGATGTGGCCTCGAGGGCGGGCTGATTCATCAACACCGGGATCTCCACGTCCGGCAGCACTGCGACCGCGTCCGGCTGAAGTGAGTACGTGACCGGGTTGAACGGACCGCCCGTCGTGAGCTCGGAGGGTGAGCCACTGCCCGGTCCGCCTCCGATGGTCATGCCCAGGCCCTCGGCGGCGCTGGGCTGGAGGGTGAGCGGCCCTCGCTCGGGATCCAGCCACGTCATCTGCCACGTATCCGATCCGCCAAGCTCGAGCGGCACGGCCGCTGGGACCTCGGCTCCGCCGAGCGTGATGCCGTCGATCGTGACTGATCCGTCGGTCACCACCAGGTCCTGGCGCAAGCCCAGGCTGGGATCGAGCGACAGGATCTCGAGCGGCCCGTCGGCGCTGGGCAGCGGAATCTCGATGCCATCTCCGATGTCGGCCGGTGTCCGCGGCGGTACCGCAATTCGATGGACGACGCCACGAGCGTCGCGAACGGCCATGCTCATTCGAATCGACGCTTGGGTGTCGAAAACCGCCGGGTCTTCCTCCTGTTGGATCAGGTTGCCTGAAGTTGGGTCGTCGACCAGGCGATCGAGCCCGCGGACGTCGAGCGCGAGGTGCACGACGATGCTCTCAGTGCCGGCCGGGATGACGGGAACGTTGCCGGCCAGCTGGGGACGCGCGGCGACCAGCGACGAGAGCAGGTCGGGCGGTGGCGCGGTCGCTGGGTCGGCGCTCACCCGGAGCAGCTCCGGGAGCTTCTCCGAGTCCACGGCCAGGATGTTGACCTCGGCGTTCCGCGTCAGCTGAAGCGGATAGCGCTCGATCGGCGTCGCGTCCTCGACTCCTGGGACCGCCGTGTAAGAGGATGCAAGCTTCCATGACGGCAGGGCTCTGGCCGACACCGACGGAATGACGCGCACATCGGCACCCGATTGGTGGTCGGCCTGGCTGCGCTGAGAGTCGGTCCAGGTGGCGGCATACGAGACGGCGAACACGCCGATCGACATGGCAAGCATCAGCATCAGCGCCGATCTGGTGTAACGCAGCGGCCGGCGGGCGAGCTGGTAGCTGCCCATCGCACCGACCAGGCTTCTGCCGCGCGAAAGAACCTCCTGGGCCCCCTCTGCCAGGCGCGGCAGCACCCGGGTTGCGACCACGGCTCCGAGCAGCAGTCCCAATGCCGGCGCGGCGATCAACAGCGGATCCGGGCCGAGCGAGCCCTGCATGGTCCGCGTCAGCGGCGTGCCGTACAGGCGCAGCTGCCAGAGCGCGATGATGCCGAGCACCACGAGCGCGATGTCGATTCCCAGTCGCTGCGCCAGCGGCCGCGTCTCCTCGCGTGAAAGCGAGCGCTGCTCGGAGCTGACGCCTCGCGCCGAGAAGAGGGCGGGCACGGTCAGCAGGGCGACGCATGCGGCGCCGGCTATCCCGGCCGCGAGGTATGCGTCGCTCGTGACCTGTAGCGGCACGCTCAGACCAACAGCGGCGAGCGGTCCGATGCGGTCGAACAAGCCCAGCGCCAGCATGGCCAGCCACGGCCCGAGCAGGACGGCGGGCACGGCGAGTATCAACCCCTCGACCGCGGCCAGGCCGGCCACGTGTCCGGGGCCTGCGCCACGGGAGCGCAGCAGCGAAGTCTCGACGCGCCGGTGATCGATCAACAGTCCGGCTGTCAACAGGATGGCGTAGCCGCCGAGCAGGGCGAGCTGGGCCATCACGAGCAGCATCCCGGTTCGGCTGACGAGCAGGGATCGCTGCGCTTGGGCGAGCGTCTGGCCCAGCTCGGTGACGACTGTCGGCGAGTAGCCCTGGGCTACCCGCTCCAGCCGTTGTGGAAGGGCAGCGACTCGTGACCGCAGGCCGGTGAGGTCGTCGACGTTCATCTCGGCAAAGCTCGGCATGAGCCGCCATGACAGGGAGACATTGGCGGCTGTTGTCGCGTTGAGCATGTCCGCGCGCGTCATCAGGAATGGGCCGTAAGTGCGGTACTGATCGCTTTCGGTCAGGCCCTCGAGCGTTCGGGCGTCGGCCCACCAGAACGGATCGCCGGCATCGTCGATGCGGAACACACCGGCGATCGTGATCGGCACAATCAGCTCATCGTCCAGCCGGCTGACGATCTCGAATTGATCGCCGACGGCCAGCCCGAGCTGCTCGGCGACTGCATCCGAGATGGCAACCTGGACAGGCGACCCCTCGGTAGCAGCCACCGGCCACGCGCCGGCAACGAGCGTCGAATGACGCTCGGCTCCCTCGGCGAAGCCGGGCACGGCGAGATCGCGGACGTCGTCGCCCTGGCCGGGAAGTGCGAACGATTCGCCGGTGCCAAGGCGAGCAATCTCGGCCGGCAGGGTGCCGGCAACGCGGGCGAGCTCAGCCGCGACGGCTTGGTCGACGGCGTCGATCTGGGCGAGTGGCACGCCGGCCGTGACCCGGATGTTGCCGGCCTCGACGGGCGCCTCGGCCAGGGTCTGGCGCAATCCGGCGACGGACACGGCCGAGGAATAGATCGGACCGGCGGCGAGGAGCGTCGTTGCGAGCAGCATCGTGAGCAATGCGGCGGCCACGATCGGCCAATCGGCCCGTGTCCTGCGCAAGCTCACCCGCCACCCAGCCAGAAATGACAGCATGGGTAGAGGCAAATCCCCAGCGCCACGTCGCTCCGCCGAACTCCTCACACGGTCCGCGTCGTGGCAGTCGCGGCAGTCTACATCGGCTCGCCGTCCTTCCATGAGTAAGAATCCAGAACGATGTCAAAGACACCACTCGAACTCACCCGCAGCGAGATCCTGGCTCACCGGCGCCGAGTGGGCGCGCTCGATCAGCGCCTGCCGACCAGCCGGGCGTCAATTGAGCACGCTGCACTGGCCGGCCTCCAGGACAGCATGCCCCGCGCGGCGCTGCTTTCAATCCACGCTCGCGTCGAGGGAACCGAGCCGACGACGTGGGAGGATCCAGCGCTGATCCAGGTTTGGGGCCCGCGCTTCAGTGCGTACGTCATCGCCGCGCGAGATCGGGCGTTGTTCACTCTCGGCCGGCTGCCCGACGATGCCAAGGGTCGTCGCCGAGCTGAGGAGACCGCCGCACGACTTCATGAGTTCCTGGCCGGCAGGCGGATGAGGTACGACGACGCAGGTGACGCGATGGGAATGAACCCGAACGCGCTGCGCTACGCGGCACCGACGGGCACAGTCCTGATGCGCTGGGAGGGCGCTCGACGGCCGGTGATCTGGTCCGTGCCGCCTCCGGACATGGAGCCCACCGAGGCCCGCCACGAGCTGGCGAGGCGCTACATCCACACCTTCGGACCAACGACGGCCGCTGCCTTCGCCGAGTGGGCCGGAATCGGCACCGGTGAGGGTCGGCGTGCCTTCGAGGCACTCACGCCTGAGCTGGCGCCGGCAGTGACGCCGATCGGTGAAGGCTCAGTGCTCGTCAGCGACGAGGCGAGCTTCCGCGCGCCACCCTCCCCCGCGGCTCCGGCTCGGCTGCTACCGAGCGGCGACCCCTATTTCCTGCTCTGGGGACGCGATCGAGCAGTCCTCGTGCCTGATGAAACGCGGCGCGGTGAGCTGTGGACGTCACGCGTCTGGCCCGGTGCGCTGCTCGTTGACGGCGAGATCATGGGCGTCTGGCGCAGGGCGAATGCGCTGGTCGAGGTCGAGACGTGGCGTCGCCCTTCAGCCGTCGAGCGCGCGGCCGTCGAGGCGGAGGCGGCCTCCTTGCCGCTTCCCGGCCTGACCGGTCCGATCACCGTCCGGTGGTCCGACTGAGCCTCAAGCTATCCGCGCGCCTATGAGCGGAACAGTGAGCTGTACGCGTTGAGAGCCGGCTGACCGCCGAGGTGGGCGTACAGGACGTTTGAGCCGGGCTCGATCTCGTGCGCGACGACCATGTCGATCATGCCGGCCATCGACTTTCCCTCATACACCGGGTCGGTGATCATGCCCTCGGTGCGAGCGGCCGTGCGCATCGCGTCCAGGGTCTGATCGTCGGGGATCCCGTAAATGCCGGCGTGGTACCGCTCGTCGAGGACGATCTCTTCGTCGCTCAGCTCTCGGTCGAGGCCAACCTTGAGAGCTGTGGCGCGTGCGATCCTGGCGACCTGATCCCACGTTTCGCGCGGTTTGGCAGAGGCATCGATGCCGATCACCCGGCGCGGTCGATCCTGCAGCGCGAAACCGGCGATCATGCCTGCCTGGGTCGACCCGGTGACCGAGCAGACGACGATCGTGTCGAAGAACACGCCGAGCGCCTTCTCCTGCTCGGCGACTTCGGTTGCCCAGTTTGCGAAGCCAAGGCCGCCGAGCGGATGATCGGAGGCACCAGCTGGAATCGGATATGGCTTGCCGCCTGCCGTGTCGATCTCGGCCAGTGCCTGTTCCCAGCTCTCCTTGAAGCCGATTCCGAAGCCGGCCTGGACCAGGCGTACGTCAGCCCCGGCCAGCCGGCTGAGCAGGATGTTGCCGACTCGGTCGTAGACGCTGTCCGGCCAGTCGACCCAGCTCTCCTGGATCAGCACGCATTTCAGCCCGACATGCGCGGCCGTCGCCGCCACCTGGCGGGTGTGGTTGGACTGCACGCCGCCGATCGAGACGAGCGTGTCGTAGCCGCCGGCCAGTGCCTCGGCCACGAGGTACTCGAGCTTGCGCGTCTTGTTACCGCCGTAGGCGATGCCCGAGTTGCAGTCCTCGCGCTTCGCCCACAGGTTCACGGCACCGCCGAGGTGCTTGCTCAGCCGTGGCATCTCGTGCACGGGTGAGGGCCCGAAAAGCAGCGGATAGCGCGGAAACTCCTCGAGCCTGGTCATCCCTCGCAGTCTATGGCGGCACTAACCTGCGCGCGTGACGTTCGAATACGAAGAGAAGCAGTCGAGCTCCCGCTTCGTCGATGTGATCTGGCGGACGCACGACACGAGCGACGGGACGTACCTGGCCGCCGCGGACGCATGCTGGGACATGATCTTCATCCGGAGCGCCGACGAAACGCGCGTCCTGCTCAGCGGCCCCTCGTCGAAGATCACGCCGGTTCCCTACCAGGCGGGCAATCGCAATGTCGGCATTCGCTTCGTGCGCGGCACGTTCCTGACCCACGTTCCGGCAACGGTGATGGTCGACACGACAGTCACTCTGCCAACGGACGATGGCGGCAACTTCCTGCTCGCCGGTGAGACGTGGCCGGTGCCGACGTACGAGACGGTCGACAGCTTCATTGCCGCGCTCGAGGAGGGTGGCCTGCTCAGCGATGACCCACTGGTTCTCGCCGCGCTCAGCGGCGACGCGCCGACTGCCTCGGCACGTTCCGTTCAGCGCCACTT
>DASQLS010000055.1:0-3371 GCA_035629915.1 Candidatus Limnocylindrales bacterium
GGCCAGTCGTAGTCGCCGACCATCGGCTGGCCCAGGTGGCGCGTCAAAGACAGGTTGAGCAGCTCGTCGGGCAGGCCGAGCAAGCCGCCGAGCAGGTCGAGCAGGTAGAAGGCGATCGTGAAGCCACCGACGGCAAGTGCCGCCAGGTTCGGCCAGCCGGCGCCGCCAACCGCGAGTCCAACGCCGATCAGTGCCGCGCCGTAGAGGCCGAGCACGAGTCCGCCGACGAACAGCGGCGGCCACGCATCGCCCTGGGCGGCGGCGCCGATTGCGGGTCCGGCGCCAATCAGCAAGCCCATCACCAGCACCGCGACGAACAGGCCGCCGGCGCTGCGCAGGAACCACGCCGCCCGGCGTACCGGTGTCGACAGGACCGTCTCGAGGCGGCCCTCGCGCTCATCGGACGACCAACCGTGGACCAGCGACGACGCAGCCAGCCCGACGAGCAGCGAGATGAACGCGAAGATCGCGAACTGAAGGATGCCGCCGACCGATTCGAAGTCGAAGTTCGGATAGAACATGCTCACCATCGCCGCGATCTGGGGCACCGAGTTGATGACCTGCGCGAACGAGTCGGCAGCGAAGGCCACGAACAGCCCGTACATGCCCATCGCCACTCCCCAGCCAATTGCCTCGGGCAGCCGATCGGCAACCGAACGGGCGCCGGGTCCGCTGAGACTCCAGCGACCAGCCGACAGCCAGCCAAGGCCAAGGCCGACACCCACTCCCCGCCCAGCACGCCCCTGCCTCAACCGCGCTGTGAGGCTGATCGTCGAGTTGAGATCGCGCCGAACGAACAGCGCGACGCCAATGAGGGCGAAGACGGCGGCCAGCGCGAGGACGAAAGCGACCGCGGGCCAGTCGGAACTGCCGGCCATCGGTCGGTGGCCCTGTGTCCAGTAGAAGACCGAGCCAAGACGCAGGATGTCGAAGCCGGGCACGAGCCCGGCGTAGCCCTTGACGGCGAACGCCGCGAAGAGGTAGGCGCCGCCGATTCCGATGCCGAGCGTTCGGCCGAACAGAACTGACGCCATGAACGCAAGGGCGCCGGCGAACAAAGCGATCACACCAACCATCGCGAACTCGGACAGTGCCGTGACGAGGCTCATCTCGTCGCCCGGCAGCTTGGCGAAAGCGATGCTCGCCAGCCACGCCACGACCGAGATGAAGGTCAGTGCCAGAGCAAGCGCAACGGCATGGCCAAGGAATTTCTGGGTTGCAAGAGACCGGCGCCGCAGTGGCGTGGCGAGGACCATCTCGAGCGTGCCCCGCGCCGCTTCGCTGGCGAGGGTGGCTCCCAAGGCGGTCACCGACCACAGGCCGATCATCAACGGCATGATCCCGACCAGCCGCCACGAGAGGAAGCCGGGCAGAGTGTCGAGCGCGATGGCCGGCCCGAGCAAGCCCTGGAAGAAGTCGGGCAGCAGCTCCATCTGGCGCGCCAGAGCGAGGCGCTCATCGAGCGTGTCGAACTGATCACCGATGGCAACCATCGTCACCAGCACCACGAGGCCGAGCAGCAAGCCGACGCCGAGCATGGCCGGTGTCGAGTCGCGCAACGTCTTGCCAAAGACACTGCCCAGGCCGTAGATGCGTGCCGGAATCGATGGCCGACTAGCCGCTGGTACTGCCCCGCCGATCACCCGTTCCACCCCCTGATTGTCCACCGCCCGACCAATTCACGCGCGATCTGTAACGCCAGCGCAAGGGCCGATCTCCACGCTCACGCTGACCACACCTCATGCACCTGCAAGACACCTTGCGACACATATCCACACTTTCCATGCATAATTCGTGAGCGCTTCACAGCGCACTCACTAGGAGAACCGAACAGCCGCAGGCCCCAGCAGCGGCAGTCGACGGGCAGCGTCGGGAACCCATCTCCACCCGAACGCTGGCATGAGCGCATCCTCCAAATTCGGGACGCTCCCCACTGTTTTTTTGCACGTTGTTTCGTGCCCGACGATCGCCTGGGGCCAGTGCACATCCGGTCAGTGCGTCAGCCGTGTCGCATCCCGGGTTCCGAGGAGGCAGCAGTGCCAACTGCCAATTCGGCTGCTTCAGAGCAGCCGATTCAAAGATCCATGTCCCGCTACCGGCGCCTTGTGCTCAAGGCGGTCGGCGTCGTTGTCGGCCTTGCCCTGCTTGTGCCGGCGCAGGCCATGGCACCCCAGAGCGCCAACGCTGCGGCGTCGCCGGCCTGCAACGGCTGGGACAGCACCAGCCGTCCGCCAGACCGAATCCGTGTTCTGCGCGTTCGCACCGGCCGCATTGTGTCGGTCGAGTTCCGCAAGTACGTGATCACCGTGATGGGCAAGGAGTGGCCGAGCTACTTGCCGCAGGCGGTCGTCGAGGCAGGTGCGGTAGCAGTCAAGCAGTACGCGTGGTTCCACGCCATGAGCCCGCGCCGAACGAACGACGGTCGTTGCTTTGACGTCCGCGACAGTACCGGTGACCAGCTCTACAAGCCGGAACTGGCTCGGATTCGATCCGACCACTACCGCGCCGCCGACACGACGTGGGGCGTTCACCTGATCAAGGATGGCCGTTTCTTCATGACCGGCTACCGGCGCGGCAACAAGGGTGCCTGCGGCAGCGACGCGACCGGCTGGAAGCTGTTCGCCCGCACCGCGACCCGTTGCGCCAACAACGGCAAGGGCTACCGCGAGATCCTGCGGATCTACTACGGCCCGAACCTCAACCTCGTCTCGGGCGGCGGCGGTGGCGGGAGTGTCGCGGCCAGCTCGAGCGACACCGAGGCGGCGACATCGTCGTCATCCTCTGCCTCGAGCGCATCGAGTGCTTCGAGTGCTTCGAGTGCTTCGAGTGCTTCGAGTGCCGGTCAGGGTGCAGCGGCCGAGTCACAGGCGACGCCGGTTGCGGTGCCCGTCGAGGCTCCCGCGGAGCCAGTCGTGGCCGTGACTGCGTCGCAGCTGGAGACGATCTCCATCAACGCGTGGCGCGACCTGTTCGTCGACACGTGGACCCCGAGCCGCGACGCCGGCTTCTAACTCCTAGCAAAGCCTGAGCCGGCTCAGTCAGCCGGCCGACTGAAGCGCTGCCACCGCGTCGCGGTGGCAGCGCTTTATTGCATCTACAGACAGATCCGCATCGGCCTCCGTCGTCGCCCAGCTCGAGACCGAGATGCGCATCACGGCCTTGCCCTGCCAGGTGCTGCCGCCCAGCCAGCACGTGCCGTCCTCCTGCACGCGTCGAATGACGTCGCGCGTCAGAGCGTCGTCGTCGCCGAAGCGCACGAGGACCTGGTTCAGCACGACTTCGTTGAGCACCTCGACGCCGGGCTCGTGCGCGAGCTGCGCGCCCATGCGCGCGGCGAGCGAGCAACACCGTCGGACGAGATCCTCGACGCC
>DASQLS010000056.1:0-2308 GCA_035629915.1 Candidatus Limnocylindrales bacterium
CGCCTCGACGGTGAGCGACGTGGCTCCGACGACAGCGGGCACTCCCCAGCCACGAGCCACGACCGCCGCGTGACAGGCGAGGCCGCCGGTCGAGGTCAGGATGCCCGCCGCGCGAGCCATGCCGTGAACGTCGTCGGGCGAGGTCTCGCGACGAACCAGGATCACTGCGCGGCCGGCGTCGGCGACTGCGACCGCCGCGTCGGGCGAGGTGACGATCTCGCCACTGGCCACGCCCGGGGACGCGCCGAGGCCAGCGGTGAGCGGCTCGCCGGCGTCGCGCGGCCGATCGGCGACGCGTGGCGGATCGGCGAGGATCGTGGCGACGCGCGCTACGGCCTCCTCGCGTGATAGCGGGAAGCCAGGATCCTCGGCCATCTCGACGGCCATTCGCAGCGCAGCCAGCGGGCTGCGCTTGCCGACGCGGCACTGGAGCATCCATAGCCGAGCGTCCTCAATGGTGAACTCGATGTCCGCCGCGTCGTGCAGGTGGCGCTCGATCTTGTACGAATGGGCGGCGAGCTCGGCGGCCACTTCCGGGAGACGTTGCTCGAGAACGGCGATTGGCTCCGCGTCACGCGTTCCCGAAACGACCTCTTCACCCTGCGCGTTGAACAGCACGTCGCCGTACAGCTCCCTGGCGCCTGTCGCCGGGTTGCGCGTGAAAAGGACGCCGGTCGCGGAACGGTGGTTACGGTTGCCGAAGACCATCGCCTGGACTGTTGCCGCCGTGCCCAGATCGTCGGCAATGCCCTCCTTCTTCCGATACGCGGTGGCGCGCGGCGAGTGCCACGAACGAAATACCGACTCGATCGCCGCGCGCAGCTCGGTCCACGGATCTGCGCCAGACCCGACGTTGAGCAGCGTGTCCATCATCCCGGGCATCGAGATCGGCGAGCCCGAACGGACGCTGACCAGCAGGGGATCCTGCCGGTCGCCGAAGCGGCGGCCGACGCTCTTCTCCAGCTGTGCCATGTGCTCGCGGATCTCTTCGTCCAACCCATCCGGCCAGCCATTCGCGAGGTAGTCGCGACACACAGCTGTCGTCAGCGTGAAGGCCGGCGGCACCGGCAACCCCAGATCCACGGCCATGACCGTCAGGCCGGCCGCCTTGCCTCCGACCAGCGCCGGCAGGTCGGAGCGCGCCATGTCGGGTGGTCGGTCGTAATCGACTATCCGTGCCATCGATGGCACCGGATCATTCATCGGTCGAACCTATCCGTGGCGTGCCGGAGGTCTCATCGTCGCTCGGCTGACGCGGCGTTGCGTTCCTGCGTAGCTTTCGGAGGATGAAGGCGTCGATGACGATGATGCCGCCACCGGCGATGGCGAATAGGACGAGGATTACGAGGATGCCGTCGTTCATGCCGCTGCCCATGATGCCCGCTGCCGCCGATGGGTGACGCCGATGGGTGATTACCACGTCCATATTCATCCCCATCGCGACACGCCGGGTGCTCCGCCACCGGGCGAGTTCCCTGCCGACTACATCGACCGCTTCGTCGAGGTGGCTCTGTCGCGTGGCGCCAGCGAGGTCGGCTTCGTCGAGCATCTCTACCGCTGCGTGGAGTCGGTGCCTGTCCTCGGCCAGTGGTGGAAGAAGGACCCCCACCCGCACCTGGTCGCCGAGATGGACGAGATCATGGCCCGCGAGCTGGACATGTCGCTCGACCGATACGTCGAAGCCATCCTCGCTGCCAAGTCGCGCGGACTGCCGGTCAAGCTCGGCCTCGAAGTCGATTTCGAGCCGGGCACCGAACAGCGCGTCTTGGAGCTCATCGCGCCATATCCATGGGACTACCTCGTCGGCTCGGTGCACTGGGTTGGCGCGTGGTGGTTCCTGCGCCCGTCCGCCCCGGCCGAGTACGAGCGACGTGGCGTCCGCCACGCGTTCGAGGAGTATTTCGACCTGATGACCGGACTGGCTCGCTCAGGGATGGTCGACATGCTCGGCCACGCCGACGTGATCAAGGTCCATGGCTTCGTTCCGGACGGATCGCTGCGCTACCTCTACGAGCCGCTCGTCGAGGCCACTGCGGCGTCGAACATGGGCGTCGAGATCTCCAGCCAGGGACTGTTGCGCACGATCGGTGAGATCTATCCGGCGCCCCGGCTCCTCGAGATGTTCCAGGCGGCGGGCGTCCCGATCATGCTCGCCAGCGACGCCCACGCGCCCGACGAATCGGCCTTCGGCTACTCGGAGATCGTCGCCGAGGCTCGCCGCGCCGGCTACACCGACTACCTCCGATTCGACTCACGTCGACGACTGGTGACGCCGCTACCCGTTCTCTGATTTCAGCCAGCGGCGGGC
>DASQLS010000057.1:0-5444 GCA_035629915.1 Candidatus Limnocylindrales bacterium
TCCACGTCGATCTCGACACGTTCGAGGGCGGCACGCGCATCGTCAGGCCCGATCTCTTCGCCGAGCAGGCGACTGACACGGGCCGGCCTGAACGCCACTCGCCGCGGCGGATCATCATTCGGATCCGTGTCGATGACGCCAACCGCGACCCGGGCGCCGGCCCACTCCGCGAGCAGTTGGGCGGTGCGGTCCGCGCCGAGTCGTGCCAGGCGCGACTCTTGACCCTTCTCGAACCTGGCGCTTGCCTCGCTGCGCAGGGCGTGGCGCTGCGCAGTGCGCCTGATGGAGACCGGGTCGAAGATGGCCGACTCGATGATCGCGGCGGTCGTCGACTCGGTCACCTCACTGTCGGCGCCACCCATCACTCCGGCGAGCCCTATCGCGCCCTGCGAATCGGCGATGACCAGGGTCTCCGGCGTCAGCGTCCGCTCGACGTGATCGAGCGTGACAATCCGCTCGCCATCCCTGGCCGGCCTGACCACGATCACGCCGCCGGTCACGGCCGCCGCGTCGAAGACGTGAATCGGCTTGCCCAGCTCGAGCATCACGTAGTTGCTCGCGTCGACCGCGTTCGAGATCGGGCGCATGCCTGCTGCCGCGAGCCGAAGCTGAACGTTGAGCGGCGAAGGGCCGATCTTGAGCTGGTCGACATAGCGGCCGACGAAGCGCGTGCATAGCCGTCGATCGGCGACCTCTACCCAAACGTGATCGTTCGTCGAGTCTCCCGATTCTGGGACCGTGATCTGCGGCCAGCGGACCTTGCCGCCCGTGATCGCTCCAACCTCGCGCGCGAGGCCGACCAGTGAAAGCGCATCGCCACGGTTTGGCTTGACGTCCACGTCGAGCACCGTGTCGCCGGCGATCTCGGCCAGCGGGCGACCCACTGTGAGACCGGGCAGCGCGGGATCATTCGGACCCTCGGCGAGTATCAGGATGCCGTCCGAATCGGCGGTCAATCCGAGCTCTGCGCCGGAACAGAGCATGCCCTGGCTCTCAACGCCCTGAATCTTGGTCACGCCGATGTGCCGCCCTCCGGGCAGGTTCGCTCCGGGCAGCGCCACCGGCACGCGCTGGCCGACGGCGATGTTCGTCGCGCCGCACACGATCGAAAGCGGCGCGCCGGACGACGAGACGCTGACCGTGGTCAGCGACAGCCGATCAGCGTTGGGATGCGGCGCGACGGTCAGCAGCTCGCCGACGACGACCGAGCTCCAGTCGGCACCGATCGTCGAGATCGACTGGACCTCCATGCCAAGCAGCGTCAGGCGCTCGGCGAGCCGCTCGGCGGGCAGGTCGAAATCGACGTACTCGCGCAGCCACGAAAGAGGCACTCGCATCAGAACCGCTCCAGGAAGCGGATGTCGTTGTCCATGAATGCGCGGATGTCGTTGATGCCGTGGCGCAGCATGGCGATGCGATCCGTGCCCATGCCGAAGGCGAAGCCCTGGTATTTGTCGGGGTCGAGCCCACCGTTGCGCAACACGACCGGGTGGACCATACCGGCGCCGAGAATGGTCAGCCAGCCGGTTCGCTTGCATGCCGCGCAGCCCGTGCCGCCGCAGATCGTGCAGCTGATGTCGAACGCCACAGAGGGCTCGGTGAAGGGGTAGTAGCCGGGACGGAACCGGGTTCGTGTATCGGCGCCGAACATCGCGTGGGCGAACTCGTCGAGCAGGCCGTGGAGCGTGGCCATCGACGTTCCCTCGTCGACCATCAGCCCCTCGACCTGGAAGAACTCGACGCCGTGACTGGCGTCGATGTTCTCGTAGCGGAAGCAGCGGCCGGGCAGGATGGCGCGGATCGGCGGGCTGTACTCGCGCATGATCCGGATCTGGCCGGGAGACGTGTGTGGGCGCAGCACGAGGCGGCGGTCGGAGCCCGCGACGTAGAGCGTGTCCCAAAGGTCGCGCGCGGGATGGTCTTCGGGAATGTTGAGCAGCTGGAAGCTGAGCTCGTCGGACTCGACCTCGGGCGACTCGTAGGTCACGAAGCCGAACTGGCCGAAGATGCGCGCGATCTCGCGCTGGGTCTCGATCAGCGGGTGAAGTGAGCCGGCGGGAAGCGTCCGGCCGGGCAGCGTGACGTCGACCCTCTCCCGTGCCAGGCGAACTTCGTAGGCAATGTCGTTGAGCCGCGAACGGCGCGCGGCGATGGACGTCTCGAGCTCCTCGCGGATGGGATTGGCGAGCGCGCCGACCTTGGGCCGGTCCTCGCCGGGGAGCTTGCCGATCTCGCCGAGCAACTTGCGCAGCTCACCGCTGCGTCCGAGATAGGCGCTCTCTACAGCGTCGAGCTCGGCGGGGTCATCGGCTTTGTCGACCGCGGCGCGGGCACGGCCGCGCAGCTCCTCGAGCTGGGAACGAAAGGACTCCAGGTCCACGGCGAGTTGGCGCCGCTACCTGGTCTTCGCGACCTCGGCGATGCTGGCAAACGTGGCCGCATCGCGCACGGCGATATCGGCCAGGATCTTGCGATCGAGAGCGACGCCGGCCAGCTTGAGCCCGTTCATGAGCTTGCCGTACGTCAGGCCCTGCTCACGCGCGGCAGCGTTGAGGCGGACGATCCACAGCGCGCGCATCTGGCGCTTGCGCTGCTTGCGGCCGACATACGCGTAGGCCATCGCGTGAAGCGCTGCTTCGCGCGCCGGCTTGATCAGCTTCGAACGTGTACCGCGCCTACCCTCGGCTGCCTTGAGCAGTCGCTTGTGGCGCTTGTGCGCGGTTACTCCGCGCTTGATGCGGGCCATCTTGCTCCTAGAGGTACGGAAGCAGGCGCTTCACCTGCTCCTCACTGGTCTGATCGACGACGGCCTTGCCGGCGTAGCGGCGGGTACGGCGCGACGACTTGATGTCGAGGTGGTGGCCACGCCACGCCTTGACGCGCACGATCTTGCCACTGCCGGTTGCCTTGAAGCGCTTGGAGGCGCCCTTGTGGCTCTTCATCTTGGGCATCGTTTTGTTCTCTTCTAGCTCTAGGCCCCGGCCGGCTTGCCGGCTCCCGAGGCTGCAACTGGCGCCGGCTTGGCCGGCTTTTTCGTTTCTTCCTCTGCGGCCGGCGTCTCGGCTGGTGCTGCTTCGGCGGCGGTTGGTGCCGCTTCCGCGGCGGTTGGTGCCGCTTCCGCTACGGCTGCCGGCGCTTCCGCTTGGGCTGGCGGCGATTCGCCGTTCGCCGCGGCCTCGGCACTCTTGGCCTCTTCCTGACGCTGAGCCTTTGGTTTGTGGTTCGAGGTAATCACGAGTGACATCTGCTTGCCCTCGAGCAAGGGCTGTCGCTCGACTGTCCCATGCTCGCCGATCTGTTCGGAGAAGCGAATGAGCAGATCGCGGCCGAGGTAAGCGTGGCTGACCTCGCGTCCCCGGAACTGGACCGTCACCTTGACCCGGTCGCCCAGCTCCAGGAACTGGATGGCGCGCCGGACCTTGGTGTCGAAGTCACCGCGGCCGATCTTGACCTTGAGCCTTATTTCCTTGAATTCGACTGAGCGCTGGTGACGGCGTGCTTCCTTCTCGCGACGAGCCTGTTCATACTTGAACTGGCCGTAGTCCAGAAGGCGGCAGACCGGCGGGGCGGCCATAGGAGCGACCTCGACGAGATCGTAGCCTCTGTCCTGCGCGAGCCGGAGAGCGTCCGGGGTGGACATGACGCCCATCTGGTTGCCCTCTTCATCCACGACCCGCACTTGCGGGACGCGAATCATCTCGTTAATTCGCAGCTCTCGACTCAGGCCCGATCCCTCATTCGCACTCTCTCAACGGCACTCCCGGCGCGCACAATGACCTAATGCCGCACGCTCCGCGGCCCGCGGGACTATAGCACAGAGGTTCACACTGGACCCGCGATCAGCCAGTCCTCGTAGTTGTCCGCGTAGCTGCCTTCGAAGTCGGTCAAGTTGCTCAGGATCAGCAGGTCGTTGTGCGTCCAGTCGAGCCGCACACCGACGGTCTGCGGTGCGCACAATGCGCGGCCGGCCGACACGCCGCCGACGGAGTAGCCGGTCTCGTTCGGTCCGGTTTGGCAGTCGCCGGTGGGCTCTACCGACCATGAATCGATGCGCGCCTGGTAGGCAACGTCCATGTTGGCCTGCGAGTCGAACAGGACGTACTCGGCGATGTCGGCGTTGCCGGTGTCGAGGGAGCAGGCGACCGCTACCTGGGCGCCGGCGTCCGTCGACGAGATCGGCGTCTCGAAGCAGCTCGCGCGCCACTCCGCAGGTACGTGGGCGAGCAGCTCGTCGACGTTTCCGGACGACTGACCGCCGGTGAAGTCGGCGCCACCATAGACATAGACGTCATCGGCGAGGAGGGAGTGGCCGTCGGCGCCCGATTCGGCGTACACCGCTGCGCGGTCGAAGTTCGGCGGGCCTTCGGTGCCTTCGTGGCTGACCACGACGCTGACGTCCGGCAGCGAGAACTGCAGCCGCAGCGCGCCGGTGTTGGTTCCGGCGCAGTCGAGCGCCATGCTCGTCGTGACACCGGGCGTGAGCGCCCAGCCCGGTTCCTGGCCGTTCGAGATGACCTCGACGCCGGCAGAGGTCAGGTGCACGAAGATGTAGACGCCGTCCGCATTGGCGACCGCGCCATACAGATCGTCATCGTCAGCCGAACAGAGCAGGCCGGTGTAACCGGCATGCGACGGCGTCACACTGCCCTCGACGCGCATCACGTTCCACGGCTCATTGGCTTCACGACGCGACCAGATCCAGGCGCCGATTGCGGCCGGGTCGAAGCGCAGCCCGCCGTCGGCATAGGCAACCGTGCCTCCGGCGTTGGTGCCAACACCCCAGCCGCTGTTCGGGTCCGAGAAGTCGTCGTAGTAGAGAAGCGTGTCGGCGCCGTACACGATCGGCACGGCCGGGCTGGTGCCAGGAGATCCGGAGGGAGCCGCCGAATCGGTCGGCGCCGCGCTGGAGGTGCCGGTTGGTTGCGCGGTCGCGGTCGGCGCCTCCGTTGGCGCGACAGTTGGCGATGCCGTTGGAGCGGCGGATGGTGATGGCGAAGGTGCGGCTGTTGATGGTGCGGGAGTGGTGATGCCGAGGCTCGGGGTCGCGCTGGGAAGCGCAGTCGGGGAGCCAATGCTGACGCAGCCAGCTGCAAGCAGCGCACCCATGGCGACGGTCACGATCGGCAATCTGGACATGGCGTGCCTCCTGCGGCCCATGGTCAGGGGGTCACGAACGAGAAGCTCGAGCCCCAATTTCCCCACGTCAGGCTGGTGATCCCGTTGCTGGTGCTTGGTTCGTAGGAGTCCCGGCCGGCCAGCATCACGATCCTCACGTTGCCGCCCGATGCCAGGTCGATCAAGCCGGCGTGGACCGCCGCCGTGCACACCGACGAATCGTCGGTGTAGACGTCCGTTCCCCACACGATTCCTGCCTGGCCGCCAGGTGGACATATGAAGTCAAACTCCTGGTCCAGCAGTCCGCGGAAGCTCGCGGCGTTGGTCGT
>DASQLS010000058.1:0-15812 GCA_035629915.1 Candidatus Limnocylindrales bacterium
TTCAAGGGCGACATGGATGTCGCCGCGCTGGAGCGGCTGATTGAAGAGCGCGGCGTAGAGAACATCCCGGTTGTGTTCATGACCGTGACCAACAACTCGATGGGCGGCCAGCCGGTGTCGCTCGCCAACCTGCGCGCCGTGCGCGACGTGTGCAACCGGTACGGCCTGCCACTTTTCCTTGACGCGTGCCGCTTCGCCGAGAACGCGTGGTTCATCAAGGAACGCGAAGAGGGCTACGCAGCCCGATCGATTCCCGACATCATCGGTGAGATGGCTTCGCTCGCCGACGGCATGACCATGTCGGCCAAGAAAGATGGCCTGGCCAACATCGGCGGCTGGCTGGCGATGAACGACGAGTCTCTCGCCGAGCGCTGCCGCAACATGCTCATCCTGACCGAGGGATTCCCGACCTACGGTGGTCTCGCCGGACGCGACCTGGAGGCCATCGCCCAGGGCCTCGAGGAGGTGGTCCAAGAGGACTACCTGCGCTATCGGATCCAGTCGACGGCCTATCTCGGCGAGGCCCTATCGCACTCGGGCGTGCCGGTCATCCTGCCCATTGGCGGTCATGCCGTTTACATCGACGCGCGAGCGATGCTGCCGCACATCCCGCCACTCGAGTACCCGGGCCAGTCACTGTCGGTCGCGCTGTATCGCGAAGGTGGCATCCGTGGCTGCGAGATCGGCACGGTCATGTTCGGGCTGCGCCCGGACGGGACCGAGAGCCCGGCCTCGATGGACCTCGTCCGGATGGCAATCCCGCGCCGGACGTACACCCAGTCGCACGTCGATTACGTGATCGAGGTGGTCCGCCACGTGGCGTCGCGCGCGTCCGAGCTGCGCGGATTCCGGATCGTCAGTGCGCCACCGCAGCTGCGCCACTTCACGGCCACGTTCGAACCGCTGGCCGGCTAGACACCGTTCGTCGGACTCCCGTCACTACCGGTGACCGGGATCAGTGCCAGTGCGCTCTTGGGCCCTCACGTTCAGGTCGGCGTCTCACCGGCGGGTGTACGGTGACCGCTCCGCGTGTTGAGCAATCGGCGGGAGCCATTCCTAGTCAAGGAGTCGATCGTGCGTAAGCGGTTCGGGGCACTTCTCTTCGCGGCGTTGATCGGCGCCGCGCTGGTTATGCCGGGTGCGGCGCTGGCCGGGCACGGCATTTTCTATCGCATCATCGGCGGCGGCTGTAGTGCGACTGAGATCGGCATGCAGCTGCGCTTCGTCGCCAAGGGCGGGACGGAGGTAAATCGACTCCGCGTTAGGGGATGGGTGGAGCGCAAAGCGCCGTCGAGCACGACTTGGGAAAGAGGCTTCTACCACTTCACACCAGTCGACTACAACTACGTCGCCGATGGGACGCGGCACTACGTGGAGATCGACTGGACCTACCCCAACCACGCCGGCCTGGACGAGCGAATCTTCGTTCACATGCAGGCATACGGACCCGACGGCATCCTGTGGGGAGGCAAGGTTCACACGGGTAAGTGCTGACTGCGGCGCCCGTCCGACCGACGTCGCGGGTGGACCAACACAGCCGTCGAGCACCTCGCGGCCAAGCGATTCGTTAGCGCCTGCGCCTGGGGCTCTCGCGATCCCCTGATTCGCGGTTAAACGCTCGTTTAACGGCCGGTCCCGAGGATTTGCGCCACGCGGCAGGAATGACGATCAGCCGAGCAGAAATGCCCTGCGATTTGGCCAGACCCCTGCGATTATTGCCGCAGTCGCTGCGAGGGGGAGCCAGTGGGGCAGCCTTGGTTCGGCGACAGAGGGAGTACCCGATGAAGAAACGGTTCGCGATGCTCTGGGCAGCGGTTGTTCTCGGTGCCGCGTTAATTCTGCCGGCATCGGTCGCGGCAGGCGGCGGCTATAGCTACCGGACTGTCTACAACTACTGCAGCGGCAACCAGGTCAACCTCAAGATGAAGAACATCGCCGCCGGCTTCACGCCCGCCGACAGCTTGACCATCGAGAGCTGGGCACAGCGCAAGCTGGCCAGCGGCTGGCAGACCGTCTACACCTGGAACACGTCGGTCTACAACTTCAACCCGAATGGCACCAAGCACACGCTGACCGCGTGGCGCAGCTACAACGGCAACAACTTCTACTACTTCCGCATCCTGTTCCGGCTGCGGGCGTGGGACGGCAATCACCTGCTGGCGTCGTCGACCTTCAAAAGCGTCAAGTGCTAGTCGCTGCCTGACACGCGACTTCGGACGGCCGGGCGAAAGCCCGGCCGTCTTCTTGTGCCCTAGCATCCCCTCGTGAAGCTCCGCCTGCTGCCGCTCGCAATCGTGTTCGTCGCCGCGTGCGGCGGCGGTGGCTCGGCAACCAGCGTTCCTACGGTGCCATCCGTGCCGACCGCCTCACTGCCGGGAGCAACGGCCACGCCGGCGCTTCCGGCCGAGATCGAGATGTGCTCACTGATGCCACTCGGCGATGTCCAAGCCGCGTCGCCTTTCTCGACGCCGCTCGCCGAGGCAGATCCCGGCACGCCGCCGAGCATGTGCGAGTACCGATCGGCCAATGACGCAGACGAGCCTGTTGGCGTTCTGCTCGTGGTTACCGACTTCGGTTCACCAGAGGGCGCAGCAACTCACATGGCGGCTTACCGCGAGAACACGGAGCTCGCCGGACTGGTCCTCTCCGATGTCGCCGGCGTGGGCGACGAGGCGGTCAGCTCCGGTGTCGACGAGGTCGGCGTTCACGCGATCGTGGGCAAGTACGCCGTCGATGCCAATCTCGGCGGGGAGTGGCCGGACACGACCGACGCGTCCAAAGTCGCCGCCGCCACGAGCCTGCTCCAGACACTCATCTCGCGCCTGCCCTAGGGGTCAAAGTCTGGAACGGCAGATTGCCGTTGACTAAAGGCGTGTGCGGACTACGATCGCCGCGCGAGCCGCATGAGGTGTCCGATTCGCGTCTCCCGTGCGCTCCACTCACAGAGGGGTCGATCATGCGTCGACGAATCGGACTTCTTGGAGTGATGGCCTTGATGGCCGTGGCCCTGGTTGTTCCGCCAGCGGCATCGGCCGGCAGCGCGTATGGCTACCGCGTCACTCAGAACTATTGCGACGGCGACCATCCAACCATCACCGTAAAGCTGATCAAGCCTGCCGGCTACTACGCCGACCGGTTCCAGATCGTCGCGCAGGGCCAGCACAAGAATCTCGGCGGCGGAAGCTGGAACAACGAGGGCAGCAGCAACACCTTCAACAAGGAGGTTCCGAACGGCTCCGCCAAGTTCACCTGGACCAAGGGCCTCACCTGGAACCCACCCGACGGCCAGTGGCACCGAATCAAGCTTCGGCTGAAGGTCATCGATGGCGGCTCTGTAGTTGCCGCCTCGACCGTCTACAGCGTCGCCTGCTAGACACGCTCGAAGGCACTGGGTCGGGTGAAAACCCGGCCCTCTTCCATGCGGCCTCTCGTTCTTGAGGGCTCGGTCGCCCGGCCCTTGGCTAGGTCCCCGGAATCACGATCGTGAAGTACCGCGATCGCGGACCAAGGTTGCCCCACTGGTCGAATGCCCGGACGAAATAGGTCGGATGACTGATGCGCCGCGGCACGCGGTCGACAAAGCGGAGCGACGTCGTTGTGCCGATCCGCACTCCTTCGCGGTAGATGCGATAGCCGGCGACCGGGCCGGTTGAGGCACCCCATTTCACCTTTACTTCCCGACCTGATAGCCGGACCGCAGTCAGCAGCGTGGCTTGGTCAGCGCGACTGCTGGTTGGGCAATCGGCGATGGACTGGGAGTTGGCGTGGCCGTCGGGCTGGGTGTCGGCGTCGGGCTTGACGTCGGGGACGGGCTTGCGGTCGGCGTCGGAGTGGGCGTCGGCGTAGTCGTCGGCGGCGCGGTCGGGCTTGGCGTTGGCGTTGGCGTCGGCGACGGCGTCGGCGACGGGGTTGGGCTGGGCGTAGCGCTGGGAGTGGCAGTCGGGCTGGGCGAAGAGGTCGGCGGCGGCGCAGCATCGCCGGCAAATCGGACGCTGATCGTGGCGTTGGTCGATGACACCGCCGTCGTGGTTACGGTCACGCCGGAAATCGGATCGGTGAAGGACCTGCCGACTCCCAGCGGGGCGTCCTCGAAGGACACCGTGGACGGCGTCATGTCAAGCAGCAGCGATTGCACGCGGACAGGCTTGTCAGGAGCGACCCGGATGGTGACGCCGGTGACAGCGGCTGCCGATGAGGTAAAGATGTCGAACGCGCCGAAGGGTTGTCGAAGCTCGAAGTACAGATAGTTGCCGTCGCCGCGTGGCACACGCAGCAGACGCGGCTGAACGGTCCTTTCCGCCGGTGCGACGGAGTAGTAGCCGGTCGACGTGATCGTTTGCACCTCGGGAAGCCACCCAACTTGAGCGCGCTGCCAGTGATGTAGATGACGGGTTCCCGCGCCCATGATCGAGAAGGGATCGCCGTACTCGGACCTGGTGCAGCTGGACGAGTACGTGACACGGGCGCCATTGTTCGTGCAGTTGAGCGCGCTGGCGTGGTGGACGCCGAGCATGTGCGCCATCTCGTGGCCCACGGTACGCACGGTCATGAATCCGTTGATCCAGGCGAACTTGCCGCCGACCGTCGAAAGGCCTGCCCAAGTGCAGTCTGTCGTGCGCGGAAACGCATAGACGACATGTGAGAACTGGGCCGTATCCACGCCCGCAGCACTGAGCGCCTCGCGCGCCCAGTCGCCGTAGCGGCACCCGGTGTTGTCGTATGGAATGGTCACCCAACCGAAGACGGTGCCGTCAATCGCCGTGGTCTCGTACGAGACCTCTCGATAGTAGGCAGCGACTGAGGCCGAGGAGCCGAAGACGGTGTTGGACACGAACGGCGGGGTCCACGGCTGCGACGCGTCGTTGCTGAAGTTGAACAAGATCACAGCCGTCCGACGAGTACTCGTCGCCGTCGCTGTCGCGGCTGTTGCGTCGGCCGTCGCAGTCATGTCGCGCGACCCGAGCTCGGCCGTGGCCACGAACTCGGAACCGGCGGGCTCACCAGCCAGCTGAACGCGCGAGCCGACCATTCGGTCCACACCACGAACACGTGAGACGTCGGTCTCCACGAACGTGCCGTCATCGGTGAGCACGGCGTGAGCATCGACAGACCTGCCGCGATCGAAGTCGTCGGCGTGGAGGACGACCAGCTGGCCCTCAAGTCCTGCTTTCGGCGCAGGCCCAACGACCTGCGCTGCGATCGCCCCAGGCAGCGCGATGGTGGCAGCGAGCGCCAATAGCGCGACTGCTCCCCGCACCCCCCTGAATGCAACCACCATGAATGAATGCCTCCGTCCGGTGTCTGCTGACAGCTGACAGAGCAAGCCACGGGGGTGGTGCGCGGACACATCACCCGCTCGTACCTGTCGAACCGGACTGACGGCGGGATGCGTTGAGAGTTAGGCGGCTCCCCGGGCACGGTACGCTCGAATCTCCCCGCGTTGCGGGTTCGCACCGGTGCTTTTCGTACGGGCCAGTACCCATATTTCCGTACTGGGCTTTTAGTGCTACGGTCCGCGTCCGGGCGTACTGCTTCCCAGCCATCGGCGCCCTGAGTTTTCAAGTCACGACAAGGGGAAGACCGCCGAAACGGCGGTAGAAGAAGGGGTTTACAAGCCATGAAGTCGATGCGGTCGACTTGGGTACTTTTGGCGGCACTGGTCGCCCTGTTCAGCGTGGTGCGGTTGATGACGACCAGCCGAGCCAAGGATCCGGTTGCGACGCGTGCGTCCGAGCCGGTCCAGCCACGGCCAACAGCCAGCGCGCCGGCAGTGGCCAGCGCTCCGGCGAGTCCGGCGGCTGCTAATCGCAGTGGCCGTGGCTTCCGGGCCGTCGGCCTCGCGGTTGCGACCGCGGTCATGGTCGGCGCAATGGGCGCCGGCGCCGCAATCGCTGCCACCAGTGTCGACTCGCCCGGGCAGGTACAGGAGGATACGGTCCGACTGAACTGGACCGGGCAGGGCGCGTCCGGCAGCCAGGTCAACGAGGAGAAGTGCGGCCCTGATGCCGACTTCGCAGGCGAGACTCCGCCCCCCGGTGCGACGGCCGACAACTACCTTCACTGGATCTTCAGCACGGACGGCGGCGACGTCACTGATGCGCCGGTCACGCTGACGATCAACGGCGACACCTACACGAGCAGCGACGGCCATCACTTCATCACGCTCGGTTATGACCCCGCGTCGATCGCCGACGCGCACACCAACTTCGTGGTCGCGGATACCGGCAACGGTTCGTGGATCCTCACGATCAGCCACGGCTGCGTCGGCGAGACCGTCGAGGACGATGTCATTGATCCGGCCGGCGACATCCGCGGGCCCTGCGCCGACCCGGCGTACTTCGCGATCTTCGACAACACCAACAGCACGGTTGATGTCACGTTCCGCTTCCGCTGGTACAACTTCAACGGCATCCACGTCGTCAAGAAGACCGTGCCTGCCGGTCAGTACTTCATCACCACGCAGCGATGGGTGAAGGCTTACACAACGATGCGCATCGGCTACAAGGATCCCACTACGGGCTTCTGGATGCCGCTCGTTAATGAGCTGTCGGGCAAGGGACGCTACCCGGCGTGCACAGCTGTGAGCCACGGCTACATCCCCGGTTTCGCCCCCGGGCCCGTACCCGCCGACCCCAGCCAGACCCCCTAGCGACTCGAGGAAACTCGCGCCGGGCGGCCTCCCGAAAGGGAGCCGCCCGGTTTTTTTGTGTGGCTCGCGGCGGCTAGAGCGGCGGGGTCGTACCCAGGTGGCGGGCGACGAAGTCGAGCTCGGCCTCCGTCTGCCGGATCCGCTCATCCGTTCGCTGCGACCCGTGCCCGGCGTCGTAACGCATCACCTCGTGTGGCTTGCCCAGTGCGTCCAGCCGTTCGAGGTAGTTGTCGATCTGACGGATCGGACAGCGCGGGTCGTTCTCGCCGGCAAGGATGAAGACGGGCACACGGACGTTCTCGACATAAGTCAGCGGCGAACGCTTCTCGTAGACCTCGCGGTCCTCTTCCGGTGACGCGCCGAACAGGGCCCGGTCGTAGGCCTTGAGCGGCTCCATCTCGTCCTCATACGCAGCGACGTAATCGGCGACGGGGACGGACGCCACACCGAGCGACCAGTCATCCGGCTGCATGCCCAGGCAGAGCAGGGTGAGGTAACCGCCCCACGAGGCGCCACTGATGACCATCCGATCGGGAGCGGCGATGCCATCAGCCACAACGCGCCGACGCACGGCGGCGAGGTCCTCGAGCTCGGTCAGGCCGGGGTTGCCGGTCAGCGCGTCGCGCCACTCCCTGCCGTAGCCGGTGCTGCCGCGGTAGTTGACGAGGACCACGGCAAGGCCGTGGTCGACGAGGGCCTGGACCGGCGGCGAGAACGTGTCACGGTCGTGCCATTCCGGGCCGCCGTGGATCACGAAGATCGTCGGGTGCGGCCGCCCGCTCTCGGGCTCGGCCACCAGCGCGTGGATGCTTCCCTCCCACAGGTCGCGGTACCGAACACCGGGCGGCGCGGGTTCGCCCGGCGCCAGCAGCACGGTGCCTGCCGCGCCACGTCCATCGGCTGAAATCGAGCGGATCGCGGGCGGCGTCGACGAGTCGCTCCACTGGTACCAGACCTCACCGTCCGGCCGCGCGGCTGCATCGGAGATGGTCCCCGGCTGAGTCGGCAGCTCGACCAGGCGCTCCGGATCGAGCTCCAGTCGGAAGAGGCTGGACCGGCCCGCGTGTTCGTGGGTCAGCAGGATGGCCGTGCCATCGGGATACCAGGACGCCTCGACGTCACCTGGCAGATCAACCGTGAATGTGCGCGTCTCGCCCGACGTCGGCCACCAGATCAACGGCCGTTTCAGGTTGTCTCTCTCATGCAGAACGAGAACCCGCTCGTCGCCCGCGATGAGCGGGAACCCAGCGGCGTGAAGTCCCAGCCCGGGCCCGTCCGACAGCTCGCCGATGAGCCGCCCGTCCGCGTCCACGACGCGCAGCTCCGGGTGGCGTGAGTCGCCGCGCTCTGAATGATGGATACAGATCAGGCTCTCGTCGTGGGAGAGGCCACCCAACCATGCCGCTTCGGCATGCGCGTAGATCTGTCGCGGCGCGGCGCCCTCGCGCAGACCGTGGATGGAGCTGCCTGCATCTGTCGACTGGCCGATCACGACCAGCGAGCGACCGACGCTGAGCCCGGCGCCGTAGGCGCGATCCAGATCGGGCGAGGCTTCGCGCGACTCGCCACCGGCAAAGGGCGTGATCATCCAGCGGCCAAGCTCGTCGCCATCGGTATCGTCGAACCACCAGATTTGTTCACCGGTTGGATCGAGCGTGCCCTGTGTCGTGCCTTCCTTCCGATCGGTCACCTGGCGGTGTTCGTCGGTGGCCCTGTCCCACGCGAAGAGCTCCCATTTGCCGGGGTGGTTTGACCCGTAGAGGAGCCGATCGGGCGCTTCGTCGGCCCAGTCGGGGAGAGTCGTGCGCGGTGCGCGGAATCGGATTCGCCATGCAGCTTCAGCCATATCGCTGAAGCCTAACGAAGATTCAGCCGGTCTTGGGCCCGGCTCCCCGAACAGCATCACTGACGCCCGACTCGAACTGGCGAAAGTTGTCGACGAACATCTGCGCCACGCTGCGTGCCTTCTGGTCATAGGCATCTTTGTCGGCCCACGTGTCGCGCGGCCAGAGGACCTCGGTGGGGACGTCCGGGCAAGCGGTCGGAACCTCGAAGCCGAAGATCGGATCGGTCCTCGTTGGAACGTCATTGAGCTTGCCGCTGATGGCGGCGCGGACCATCTGTCGAGTCCAGGTGATGTTCATCCGCTCGCCGGTGCCGTACGGGCCGCCGGTCCAACCGGTGTTGACCAGCCAAACGGGAACGTCGAAGCGATCCATCCGCTCGCCCAGCATCTGGGCATAGACATTCGGGTGGCGGGGCATGAACGGCGCCCCGAAGCAGGTCGAGAACGTCGCGCTGGGCTCCTTGACGCCGACCTCGGTGCCAGCCAGCTTGGCCGTGTAGCCGCTGATGAAGTGATACATCGCCTGTTCGCGACTCAGCCTCGCGATCGGTGGCAGCACGCCGAACGCGTCGGCGGTCAGGAAGATGATCGTCGACGGGTGGCCGGCGATGCCCTTGCTCGAAGAGTTGCTGATGAAGTCGAGCGGAAAGGCGCCGCGCGTGTTCTCCGTGAACTCCTCGGAGTCGAGATCGAGCGCCCGCGTGACCGGGTCGATCGCGACGTTCTCCAGGATCGTGCCGAAACGGCGCGTGGTCGAGTAGATGTCCGGCTCGTAGATGTGGCTGAGCCGGATGGTCTTGGCGTAGCAGCCACCTTCGAAGTTGAAGACGCCGTCGTCCGTCCAGCCGTGCTCGTCGTCCCCGATCAGGATGCGCTCGGGGTCCGCGCTGAGCGTCGTCTTACCTGTGCCCGACAGGCCGAAGAAGATCGCCACGTCGCCGTTCGAGCCGACGTTGACCGATGAGTGCATCGGCAGCACTCCCTCGGCCGGGAGCCGGTAGTTCATGATCCCGAACGCGCCCTTCTTCATCTCGCCCGCGTACTGGGTGCCGCCGATCAGGATCTCCTGCTTGGCGAGGTGAACCAGCACGACAGTCTCGCTGCGCGTGCCGTCGCGCTCGGGATCGGCTCGGAAGCTGGGCGCGTCGATGATCGTGAAGTTGGGCACGAAGCCCACGAGCTCCTTCGGCTTGGGCCGAATGAACAGGTTGTCGCAGAAGATGCTCGCCCATGCCGTCTCGGTGTAGGCGCGAACCGAGCGCCGGTAGCGCGGATCAGCACCGACGAAACAGTCCTGAACGAAGACCTCTCGTTCGTTCATGTGGTCCATGAAGCGCTGGCGCAGGTTGGCGTACTGCTCCTCGCTGATCGGCTGGTTGAAGCCACCCCACCAGACACCCTCGTGCGCGTCCGCCTCGTCGACGATGTACTTGTCCTGGGGCGAGCGGCCGGTGTGCTCACCGGTGCGCACGACCAGCGGCCCATTCGCCGCCAGCAGGCCCTCACCGAGTCGGACTGCGTGCTCGTACAACTCGGCCGGGGATAGGTTCGCGTGGCGCTGCTTGCCGAGGAGCGGCATGTCGCTTGCCGCACGGTGCGCCGCTTTCTCGAGAGTCGTCGCCACTCGCCGGTACTCCTTGCTCAGTGGAGCGGTGTCGTGTGCACGCGCTCAACATCTGGCGGACCGGCCGCGCGTACCCGTGTCGGTAGTGCCCAAAGGCGCCGAGACCCGGAAGTCGGCTTACTCAGTTCGTCGGACGCAGATTGTACGCCCCTGCGGGCGCGTCAAGGGATCAATCGCCACGCCCGCACAACACTCCGCCCGTGCCTCTAGGGAGAGCCCGGATCGAAAACCTCCGCGATGAGCAGATCGCGCAGCTGCTCGACATCGACCGACTCGGCATTGGCCAGCAGGACGATCACCACGTCGTCGTCGGGGAAGCGAATCAGGTAGCCGACGAAGCCGGGGGTCTCTCCGGGGTGGAATACCTCGCGCCGACCCGTGACATCGCGCAGCTCGACGCCGTAGCCGTACCACAGGTCGGGCTCGAACTCGATGTGCCTCTGCTCCATCAGCGACATGGACGATGGGCTCAGCACGGACCCGTCCATCAGGGCCCTATGCCAGTGGCGCAGATCGTCGATCGAGGTCCAGTGACCGATCGGTCCACCGATCGCCCCTCCGCGCGGCTTTGTGTGACCCATGGCCGCATTGGGTAGGGGGCCGTCGAAGCCAGCCAGGCCCGTGTGCTCCAGCCCCGCGGGCTCGTATACATGTTCAGCCAGGAGCTTGTCGTGCGCCTCCCCCGTGAGCATCTCGGTAGTGGCCGACAACAGGGAATAGGCCGTCGTCGAGTAGTTGAAGCTCTCGCCCGGCTCGGAATAGCGGCTCGCATCGCCGATAACGCGAAGGGCCATCTCGTTTGAGTCGATGAGACTTGCCTCGTCATCGGTCAGCTCGCCGATGCCGGATTGATGCGTCAGCACCTGGTGGTACGTGATGTCCCCAAGGGTGTTTGGACACGCCTCGATGCCCTGGCAGATCGAGCCCTCGATGTCGATCAGGCCGTCCTCAGCGAGGCTCATCACGAGGGCAGCGTCCATCTGCTTGTGGATCGAGCCGGTCTTGAATAGCGTTTCGGGCGTGTTGGGCACTCCGGTTGCCGCGTCGGCCATGCCCAACGCGCCGCGATACAGGAGTTGGTCGTCGCGTGCGACCAGCACCGCACCGCTGAACTCGAACTGCTGGAGGATGGCCTCGATTCGACCGGCTTCCGCGGCGCTCTGATCGGGCGTGGGAGAGAGCGGTGTAGATGATGTGGCCAGCGCAGGGGACATTGACGATGGTGCCGGCGGTGACGGTGGTGCCGACGATATCGGCGAACACGAAATTGCCAGCCAGGCGACCAGGATTACAGCTTGCCCAAGGCTCCAGTGCTTGCGATCCATGGCGCGATCCTGCGGCCGCGGCTCGGCATTCACCATCAGGTGGGCGACTGAGCGATCGCCGGCGTTCGGACAGCTCTACCAACCACTGGGGTCGGCGAAGCCAGGCCGCGGCTTGACGGCTTAGCGCGACCACCTGATTTCAAAGACGTGCTCGAGGCCATCGATTTCGTCCATCTGCTCGCCCACCGGTCCCGCATCGTCGGGCGGCCCATGGAAGCCGACTTTGACTGCTTACGCGGCAGTTCGCAACCGGTGCGAGACTGGCCGGGTTAGATGTCCGTGAACCCAACGAACACGGCCCCACCCCCGAGCACCACGGCGAGCACCCGCGCCGACTGGCTGCTCTTCGTTCTGCTCGGCTTCTTCTGGGGCAGCAGCTACCTGTTCATCAAGATCGGCGTAGACGCTGGCATTGCACCGTTCACGCTTGTTGCTTTGCGTCTGCTGGTCGGCGCTCTGCTGCTGGCCACGGTCGTCTTCGCCGCCAGGGAGAAGCTGCCGCGCGATCCCAGGACGTACGGGCATTTCATCGTTCTCGGCATCCTCAGCGTTTCGCTCCCGTTCGTGCTCATCACCGTCGCCGAGCAGTCAGTCGACTCGGCGCTGGCCGCGATCCTGACCGCGCCGGTGCCGCTCTTCGTGATTCCGATCGCCGCGGTAGTGCTCCACGAGCGGATCACGCCGAACAAGGTCCTTGGGGTGCTCGTCGGGCTCGTCGGTGTGGCGATCCTGGTCGGCTTCGATCCGGCGACGCTTGGCCAGACGGATCTGACGCCGCAGCTGATCCTTCTTGCCGCCGCATTTTCTTATGCGATGGGTGGCGTGTATGCCCGGCGCTTCGTGCACGGCCTGCGGCCGATGATTCCGGCTCTATTCCAGGTCACCTTCGCGATGATCATCGCCGGCACCGGGGCGTTCCTGTTCGAGAACCCGATCGGCCACCTGGCGGGCATCCCGCCCGAGGGCTGGTTCTCTGTCATCTGGCTGGGACTGCTCGGGTCGGGGATGGCCTACCTGCTGTTCTATCGGCTGCTCGGCGCCTGGGGTCCAACTCGAACCAGCCTCGTCGCCTACCTGCTGCCCATCTGGGGCATCGCGCTGGGCTGGATCGTGCTCGGGGAGCAGATCGGACCGGGCATCATCCTCGGCACCGCGCTCGTCATCGGGGGTATCGCCCTGGTCAACGTGAAGCGCCAGACGTTCACCGACTGGCTCAACCGCCGACGTACCGGCCCGGAAGGCGAAACGCAGGTCAAGCCCGCTCCGTAGAAACTAGTTACTTGGCGTGGTAGACTTTTCGACATGGCCACAGCGACGACCCCAACTCCGACCACGACAGCCGAACGACCGATGACCCTGCGCGAACGATTGCGCGCCTGGGGCGAGATCATGCAGACGGCGAACCCGCCGGCCACGCTGCCACTCGACACCGTCGGCAAGTGGCTCGTCATGACCCGCGCCGCGGTGTTCCCGATGACCATCTGGTCGGGCACCATCGGCGCCCTGCTGGCGGCCCAGTTCGTCGGCCCTGCCAACGTCGCGTGGATCTCGGTTGTGCTGGCGATCGTGGGCCTGGTCCTTGCCCACGCGGCCAACAACCTGATCAACGACTACTTCGACATGACTGGCGGCGTTGACACCGAGGGCTACGTGCGCGCCCTCTATGCGCCACATCCGGTTCTGTCGGGCTGGGTGACGAAGGCGACGCTACGCAACGCGGTCATTGGCCTGACCCTGATCGACGGCCTGATCATGCTGCTGCTCGCCTATTGGCACGGCCCGCTGGTGATCGTCTTCGCGCTCGCCGGACTGTTCCTGTCCGTGTTCTACGTCGCGCCACCGTTCAACCTCAAGCGCCACGGCCTTGGTGAGGTGGATGTCTTCCTGACCTGGGGGCCGCTGATGATCGGCGGCACGTACCTGGTCGCTACCGGCACGGTGCCGGTCTGGGTGCTCATTTTCTCGATCCCTTATGCCTTGCTCGTGACGAGCGTCCTGTTCGGCAAACACATCGACAAGATCGTGCCCGACAGCGCGCTAGGAATTAGGACGCTGCCGGTGATCCTGGGCGAGCACCTCGCGCGGCGCACCGGCCAGGGCCTGATGATCGCCTTCTACCCGCTCGTGCTGTTCGCCGTGCTGGCCGGTTGGGTGGGGCCGTGGGTGCTGCTCGCGGTGTTCGCGATCCCCGAGCTGATCCGCACGCTGCGCTTCTACAACCAGCCCAAGCCCGACGCGCCGCCGGCCTGGTACCCGGCTCGCGGCTGGCCGCTGTGGTTCGTCGGCTTCGCCTTCCGCCACACCCGACTGGCCGGCGGGCTGCTGACCCTTGGCCTGCTGATCAACGTCGTCGTCCCGGTGACCTTGCCTCTCCCCTGGCTGTAGCCAGACCAGGTCAGTCGGTCGTGGCTCCTGGTGGCCAGCGATTCTGGAAGACGTACTCGAGTCCGTCGATGTCGTCTATCTGCTCGCCAACCTGGACGAAGCCGAACTGCGACGCCAACCGCAGCGAGGGGTCGTTGTCGGGCGAGATGGAGGCAATGAAGGTGTCAATGCCGTGCGCCGAGTGGGCCCAGTCGAACATCGCCCGCATCGCCTCGCTCGCATAGCCCTGTCGGCGATACGGCGGATCGACGCTGTAACCGACCTCCACCCTGCCCTGCTCGTCCGGTGGGCCATGGAAGCCGATTGATCCGATCACCCGCCGGCGCCCGGTCTCATCCACCAGCACCATTGCGCGGCCGAGCCACTCGCGAATCGAGGCGTCCTGCTCCAACTGTCCGAGCCGGTACCGCAGAAAGTTCTCGAGCTGGTCGGCCAGCCACGTCGGCACCTCGGCACCGATCTCGGCCGAAGCACGGTCGAAATCGTGGGCTTGCAGCGCCTCCATGAAAGGCACTGTCATTGACTCGAGCGTCAGCCGCGGGGTGTTGACCGGATCCGGGTCTCGTTCAGCCACGCGGGCGCGCTCGATGGGCGAGGTGCTCCAACAGGTCGAGCTTGGTGACCACGCCGGCCGGCTGATCTCCGGACACGGCAACGAGCGCGGGCGCGCCCTCGGACAGCAGCTCGAACGCGTCGTCCACTGACGCATCGGCCTCGATCGTCGGCAACGGGCGATCCATCACTTCGCCCACCGTCCGGTCGACGATCTCCGGCTGGCGGTAGACGCGTTCGAGCAGGCCCTTCTCGTTGATCGAGCCGACGATCCCGTCAATCCGTTGATCGTCGCGCTCGGTGACCGGCATCTGGCTGATGCCGAAACGCTCGAGTGTGGCAATGGCGTCGGCGACTGAGTCCGTGGTCCGCGCCAGGATCACGTCGGGTAGCTCGGCCGCCTGGTGGCCGTTGTGCAGCACGTCGGCGATCCGGACGCGCGGCGCGGGTGAGCCGAGCAGGCCGTTCACGCGCATCCACTCGTCGTTGTACAGCTTCGACAGGTAGTTGCGGCCGCCGTCGGGGAAGATCACCACGATCACCTTGCCGCTGCCCTCGCCGGCGTCGACGAGCTCCTGGGCCACCTGCAGCGTCGCGACCAGCGCCGTGCCGCACGACTCGCCGGCGAGAATGCCCTCTTCCCGCGTGATCCGCCGCGCGGCCGCGAATGCGTCGCGGTCTGAGACGCGCACCCAGCGGTCGACGACGGTCGGGTCGTATGTGCCGGGAAAGAAGTCCTCGCCGATTCCTTCGGTCAGGTACGGCCGAGCCTTGTCGCCCGACAGGACGCTGCCCTCCGGATCGGCGCCGACGATGACCACGTCCGGGTTCTGGGTCTTCAGAAAGCGACCCATGCCAGTGATCGTGCCGCCCGTGCCGCTGGCGACCACCAGATGACTGATCCGGCCCTCGGTCTGGCGCCAGATCTCCGGGCCGGTCGTTCGGAAATGCGACTCGGGATTGTTCTGGTTCCAGTACTGGTCGGGCTGGAAGGCGCCCGGAATGTCGCGCGCCAGCCGGCGCGCGACTGAGTAATAGGACTCGGGCGATTCGGGATCGACATTGGTCGGGCAGAGGACGACCTCCGCGCCGTAAGCGCGCAGCAGCGCCTGCTTCTCGGGTGACTGCTTGTCGGCCATCACGAAGACGCAGCGGTAGCCCTTTAGCGCGGCCGCGATCGCCAGTCCGTGGCCGGTGTTGCCAGACGTGGGCTCTATGATCGTCCCGCCCGGCTTCAGCAGCCCGTCACGCTCGGCCGCCTCGATCATCGGCAACCCAATTCGATCCTTTACCGAACCGCCGGGGTTGAGCAGCTCGAGCTTGGCCAGGATCTGCGGCTGGCGGTCGAGTGGCCCGAGATCGCGGGTGACGCGCGAGAGTCGGACGAGTGGCGTATTGCCGATCAGCTCGAGGATCGACTCCGCGTACTCC
>DASQLS010000059.1:0-2883 GCA_035629915.1 Candidatus Limnocylindrales bacterium
GTCGGCGGCGTAGCGCTCCAGTAGCGCTGCGCCGGCCGGATCGGGATCACCAGCCGCGACCAGCTTGGCCTGGGCGCGGCCGAGCTCGCGCATCAGGTCCATCGACGGTTGATGGACGAGATCGGCGATCGCCAGCACACGAGCCAGAAGCGAGCCGACGGCGTCACGTGACAGTTCTGCCGCGGGTAGCTCGAGCGTCAGCACCGGCCGATCGTCCTCCGACACCGCGAACTTGGCGAACGGCAGCTCATCGTTCCAGCGCAGCAGCTGGCGGTAGGTCTTGCGGAAGCTGTCCGACAACGGCGGCGCGAAATGGACCCACGCGACCATGGCCAGTGCCGGATCGAGGATGAGCGTAATGCGCAAAGCGCGCCGTCGGCGGCCGTCGAGCAGCAGATCCCACGACGTGACGCCCTCGCGCTCGGCACGCTCGACCGGTTTGATGCCCAGTTCCGCCAACCACGAGTCGACGCGCTGCGCGGGCGTGTCGGTCAGCGCTCTCTCCCTGACGCAGACGCGCTGATCCGGGCGGGGATCGGCTCGCCGTCGTGCGACTTGGCGCCGGTCGACGTCGATCCTCTGCCAGGGCCGGACTTGCCGGCGGCCGACTTCGCCTCGACAGTCCCACCCGACGGCACGGTCCGGCGTCCGCCGAAGTCGGCCGGCCGAACTCCCTCGTTGACCTTCACGTTGCGCCCGAGCCTGACGCCGGCGGGAATTACAGCCCGCTTGCCGACCACGGTGATGCCGGTGTTGAGCCGCCCGGGCTCCTGCCGATTGGCGACTTCGAGATCCGCGCCCAGGCCGACGATCGCGTTCGGCCCGACCGAAACCTCCTTGTCGATGATCGCCCGGTCGACGACCGCGCCGGCGCGGATGACCGTGTCGAACATGACGATCGAGTCGCGCACGACAGCGCCCGGATCGACGCGCACGCCGGGCGACAGGACGGAGCGCTCGACCGTGCCCCAGATCTGGCAGCCGTGGCTGATCAGCGATCGGTGGACGTTTGCCGTGGCGCCTATTCGGGCAGGCGCACGCTCCTCGGATCGGGTGTGGATCAGCCAGTCCTTGTCGTAAAGGTCAAGCTCGGGGTGCTCGTCGAGCAGATCCATCTGCGCCTGCCAGTAGCCCTCGACGGTGCCCACGTCCTGCCAGTATCCGTCGAACTGGTAGCCAAAGACGCGTGCCCCGCCGTCGAGCATGGCCGGGATGATGTGACGCCCGAAGTCGATCCGCTCGTCGTCCAACCAGGCAAGCAGCGCTTTCTTCGAGAAGACGTAGATGCCCAGCGACGCCAGATCGCTCTTGGGCTGCTTGGGCTTCTCCTGCCACTCGGTCACGCGGCCGCCTTCGTCGAGCGCCAGGATGCCGAAGCGCGATGCCTCGAATATCGGCACGCGCTTGACCGCGACCGTGGCATCGGCGCGGTTGCGCCGATGGAACTGGATGAACGGCTGGTAATCCATCTTGTAGATGTGGTCGCCGGCGAGGATCACGACCGTGTCACCCGGCTCCTGGCGGATCGTCTCGATGTTGACCAGCACCGCGTCGGCCGTGCCTCGGTACCACTCGGACGCCCGGCCGCGGGCGATGAACGGCTGGAGCAGGCGGACGCCGCCCTCGTTGCGATCGAGATCCCACGGCCGGCCGGCGCCGATGTGGTCGTTCAACGAACGAGGGTTGTACTGGGTCAGGACGAGGACGTTGTCGATCTCACTGTTGGTGCAGTTCGACAGCGTGAAATCAATGATCCGGTACTTGCCGGCGAACGGGACAGCAGGCTTGGCGCGCACTGCCGAAAGGATCGACAGCCGCTCCCCTTCCCCGCCCGCGAGCACGACTGCGACCACGCGCTTCACGGCGCGATGCTACACCCGCTCAATGGGCTCAGGCGGTGCAGGTTGGCTCGCCGTCGAATTCGGTCGCCCGAGCCACCAGACCGCCGTTCCAGGCACCCATCCCGGCGCCAAAGTTGGCACACGTTGCATCGTTGATGGACGTGCCGCCGCGCGGCCGTGGCCGCCGGGGCAGGCCGTCGATGTAGTCGCGCGGATTCGCCCACGTCCCGTTGCGCAGGAACGAGAAGTGCAGGTGCGGCCCGGTCGACAGCCCGGTCGAGTCCATCAGCCCGATGATCTGGCCCTGCTCGACGCGTGCGCCCTCGCGGATCCCGTCCATCTCGCGGTCACGCAGATGCGCATACATCGTCTGGACGCCGCCACCGTGATTGATGATCACCACCCACGAAGCGATGCGGCGCTCGAGCCACGGATCCCAGCCGACGTGCGAGATCGTTCCGTCGCCGGCGGCGCGCACCGGGGTGCCGCGGCCATTGGCGACGTCCATCCCGCCGTGGAAGTGGGCGCATGAACCGCGACGTGGCTCGAAGCGCACGCCCGTGCAACCGTACGGCTGGGTCAGGCGGCCGCTGGTGGGCCAGATGAATCGCTGCTCGCCATCGACGGCAACTGCCGGGTCGAGCGGGACAGCCGGGTCGACAGCGATCGCCGGGCCGGCCGAGGCAACCACCCAGGCAAGAACAGACAGCAAAGCAATGATGTTCCGACGGGCCAGGAACAAGGGCACGACTCCTGCACGCTCGGCTTCGGCTGGGATGACCAGAACGCCGTCGCGAATGTTAAGCGATCAGGCCAGCAATACCGCCGCGAAGGCTCCCAGGATCAGCACCGGTCCGAATGGGACGGCCGATTTCAGGCTCAGCCGGCGCATGACCATCAACGCGATCAGGACGACCGAGAACCCGATGCTGGCGACGAGCAGGCCGAACACCAGCGCCGCGACGCCAGACATGAGACCGATGCTGACAGCCAGCTTGAGGTCCCCTCCGCCCAGCTCGCCGTGGAGGATGCGGTCGCTGAC
>DASQLS010000060.1:0-4368 GCA_035629915.1 Candidatus Limnocylindrales bacterium
CGACCCGCTTCGATTGGCTTTGCTGAACTCATGTGAAACGGCCCAGGGAGCCGAGACGGACATCTTCTCGAGCACGGCCGCCGCCCTGGTTCGCAAGGGCACCCCGGCCGTCGTGGCGATGCAGTTCGAGATCACCGACGATGCCGCGATCCAGTTCAGCCGCGTGTTCTATTCGGCGACGGCACATGGCATGCCCGTCGATTCGGCCGTCGCCGAGGCACGAAAGTCGCTCGCGCTCAACGTCACCAACTCCTACGAGTGGGGCACGCCCGTCCTGTTCATGCGCTCCCCGGACGGTGTCCTCTTCCGTGTGCCGAGTGCGGCCGAATCGCCTGAGATCAAGGCGGCCGTCAAGGTTCACCAGGAGGCAGTGGCAGAAGCAGCCGCCGCGGCCGAGCTCGTTTCGAACCTTCCCGTCGAATCGCCGCCCGCCGATACGGTCGTTCTGCCACGGTCCGAGACGGCGGCCGGAGCGACCCCGCCTGCTGTTGCGTCGCCCGCCGTGGCACCGCCAACCGCACCGCCTCCTGCAGCCACGCCTCGTGCCGCACCGCCTCCTGCAGCCACGCCCGCTGTAGCCCCTCCTGCATCCGCAGCGTCACCTGCCGCGATCCAACAGGCACCGCCGCCACAGGTACCGCCGCCACAGGCGCCCCCGCAACAGAGTCCACCACCTACGCAACCACCAGCGCCGCCGCCGGCCGCAACCTACGGATGGCCCGCGCAATCAGCTCCCGTGTACCAGCCGTGGAGTCAACCCTGGGTCGGTCAACCTCAGGCGCAAGGGGACGCTGCCGGGCGCAGATTCCCGACCTGGCTGCTCGTGGCCGGCATCGTCGTCGCGGTCCTGATCGGGCTGGGCATACTCGCCGTTCTGCTGAGCCCGCCACCCGCTCCGAGCCTGTCGATCTCGCCGACGTCAGGACGGCCGGGCAGTGCCGTGACCGTCTTTGGATCCGGCTTTCCTGCCTTCGAGGCAATCGAGGTGAGGTGGTCGAACCAGGATGCGTTTCAGCAGCTGCAGACGAATGGAGCGGGGGCGTTCATAACGACACTCAACGTCCCCAACCGCGCCGATCCAGGCCAGCGTCAGATCGACGCCCGCAGCCAGGCGGCGAACGCGGTCGCAGTTTTCTCTGTCATCGAGGGAGCCGACCCAGGTCCGCCCGAAACCGCCGCGCCGCCGACGCAGCCGCCAACGGAGCCTCCGACGGCGAGCCCGGTGAGCGACCAAGCGATTGGAGCTGCGTTATGCGCGGTCCAATTTGGGATGACGAATATCACAGAGGACTTCTCCGCTCTCAATACAGCCGTAGTCAACGGTGACCCGGTTGAGAGGGATCGCAGACATGTCGAGGCACTGGATGAGTTAACCGGCATCCAGAACGCGCTGGAGACTGTCAGCCAATGGCCCCCGGCCACTTCAGCGGCCGATCGGTTCGACGCTGCGATCGAGGCCTTCATTGGTCCGCTCGCAACCTGGGTGTCTGATCCCAGCGAGACCAACGAGCAGGCCCTGGGGCCAGTGGCCACAAATATCGACACCGCCAATGAAGCGTTGGTCAACGTCCATGCCGCGCATCCCGAGATGGTGCTGCCCTGCACGACGCCACCGCCAACTTGATGACAACCATTCAGTAACGAGTGCCTCAGCTTCCGCGACCGCTGCTCATCGTCCTTGTCGTTCTGGTCGTCCTGGCGGCTCTCAGCTGTGGCGCGGGCTTCCTGAATCGTGGTGACCAGCAGCAGCCCCCCGAGGCTCGCGAGGCCGAGCTGAGGGAAGGCGGTCCGGCCGACTTCCTGCGCAGGTTTGCGCCGCCCTCGGAGCCACTCCCGCTCAATGCGAGCATGGTCTCGAGCGGCTGCTTCCAGTCGCCCAGCAGCCTCCAGTTCAGCGGCAGCTGCACGATTGTCATTCCGACGGCCGAGCCATTCCGTAGCCGCCTCCTGCTGCGTCCCAACGCGAACATGTCGATGAAGGTCAGCCTCACCCACGATGGCGAGTCGACAGAGAGTGACACGGAGACGATCGGTGCTGGATCGGACGACGGATCGGTCGTGCTGGCGCGCGGCGACAGCGCGGCCATAACCCTGACTTGCACCTTCGGTTGCACGGTGGCCGTGAACCCCACACCGGCGCCTTAAGCAGCCCGGCTCCTACGCCGGCGCGGCGACCAGGCTGGTCTGGCGCTTCTCCGGTTTCAGGATGCGCACGATGGCGATGACCGAGCCGACGAGCAGCCCGATCGCCCAGATCAGCGCCAGGATGGCGACGATGATCGCCGCCACGGCGTCGAGGACGCTGACCAGGACGATGGGCACGAGTGCGTGGAGGAATCCGACGATCACGTTGGCGACCAGCGAGGTCACGACCAGCAGCACCAGGCCCTTGTTGGTCAGGAAGCGCTGGTGGGCAAGGATGAGCAGCACTCCGACGCCGATCTTCAGCACCATCAGCACGCCCAGGATCGCGGCCGCCTGGCTGCGCCCGAAGTCGCCCCACACGGCCAGGTAGACGACGATCCCGAAGAACGACCCGATCAGCGCGAGCATCAGCAAGATGAGCGTGATCGTCGCGAAGATGACCACGATCGCGGCGAGGATCAAGAGGATTGACAGGATCAGCGAGGCGATGCCCTGCAGCCGGCCGACAGTTGGGTGGGGCACGATGACGCCGAGGCCGTAGAGAACGGTGGCAAAGACGAGCTGGATGTCGATGAGCGCCATGGTCGGGATGGCGATGCCCGGCGGCTCCTCATCGATGTTCAGCAGATCGCGCACGAACGAAGCGGCCGAGCCGAGCTCGATGGTGACGATGACGATCGACACGATGATCGCCGCCAGCAGGAACGGCCAGCGCAGCTTGTCCATGGCTGGCTTACTCGTCGAGCATGATCGTGTACGCGTTCGCCTTGCTCGAAGCAACGGTCACCTTGTAGCCGTTGCGCTTGGGCGGCCGCTGTCTGACCAGCGCACGCAGGGCATCCGTCTGGTTGGTGCTGACGATCTCGATCGGGCGGCCCTCCGCGGCGTCGACGATCCAGCGCAGGCATTCCAGGTCGGGGTTGCCGTAGCGCCCGTCGGCCGAGATGACATAGCGATCGGCCAGGACAGTTCGGAAGAACGCTTCCGACGCGTTCCGCGCACTGCCGTGATGGGGCACCTTGAGAACGTCGACATTGAATGTGCCGCCCGGCTCCAGCAGGCCGCGCTCCTGAAGGCCTTCAACGACGTGCTCGCCGCGGCCGTCGCCGGTGAGCAGGATCGAGCGACCGGCCGCTCTCACGAGCAGGACGATGCTGGAGAGATTGGGGATCGAGCTGTCCGCCGCGACGCCCGCGGCCACGCTGCCGGCAGTGAGTGCTCGGCCGTGGCGCTCCAGCCAGCGGATCCACTCTCGGCGCAGCTTCTCGAGAGTGACCGTGGACGGTCCGATGACATCGATGCGCATACCGCCGATGCGCAACGTCGACGAACCGTTGGCGAGGATTGGCTCGCCCCCGAAACGCTCGTTGATCGGCACCCCGAGCGCCACCGCGGATGCGCGCAACGCGTCTCCCTCGCCGACGCCCATCAGCGTCCCGGCGAGGGTTTTCATGCCGGTCGCACCATCACCCGCGGTGGCGAGCGCTTCACGGATGCGCGGCGCGATGTCGGCGCCTCCGGCGCTGACCGAGAACGCGTTGTGCCACAGCTCGCCGACGGGCAGCGGTCCTCCGGCCTCGTGTAGTTCGGCGAAGAGATCGAGCAGGCCCTTGACGTGGTCGTTGTCGATGTGGCTGAGCACGGCGACGTCGATCCGTTTGACCTTCGGCGCCAGGCCGAGCAACCATGGCCGGAGGTGCCTCGGATAAGTGCCTGACGGCCCGCCGTCGATCAGCAGCGTGCGCCTCGTGCGAGTCGTTGCGTAGCGCACGACCAGGCAGTCACCGAACGCCGCCTGAACCACGTCTAGGGCCAGCATCTAGGATGTCCTGACCGTGAGCTCGCCCGACGACGAGAGTGTCGATTCAGTGGAGATGGCCGCAGCGCTCGAGCAGATGATCGAGGCTGAGCTGTCCGACGCCGGTGGGCCACTCACGATCGTCGGCTCAATGTCGGAGTCCGAAGGCGGTACCGAGTTCGATGTCAGCGCCAACCGCCTGGTCGCGCTCGATCCGGACGATCCGGATCTCGCCGACGTCTTCGTGCCGGTGCCGGTGAGCGGTCATGTCAGCCTCGCCTCGGATGGCGCGACCAATGCCGAGCTCGCGGCAGTCGACGAGGACACCGAGCGCGAAGTGCGCGCATGGGCACGCTCGCTGATCGCCAACGGCAAGGTCGCCGGCATGGCCGCAACTGTCGCCTCTTACGGCCCGCCGCGACGGC
>DASQLS010000061.1:0-12864 GCA_035629915.1 Candidatus Limnocylindrales bacterium
CCAACCACGCGACGCGTCGTGTCGAGCAGATCGGCGCGGTGCGGCTTGAACGGCACGCCCATCTCGGACCAGGTGAGCAACCGGTTGCGCCAGCCAACCGACATGTCCTCCTCGCGAGGGCCAAAAACGAACAGTGGCGGATGCTCGGGCCAGAAGGAGACAAACAGGAATGGGTCGACCCAGTTCGGATGGCTGAAGCACAGGACGTAGGGCTTGTCGGTCGGGATGTTCTCGACGCCCGCCAGGCGGACGCGCAGGTAACAACGAATCAGCAGGCCGACGCCGTGTCGGATGAAGAGATGCTTGAGCCTGCCCGGCGGTTCAGGCGCCAGCGGCCATCTCCGGGGTCAGGCTGGCGACCGGCGGCAGGGCCACGAGCGGTGGCACTCCCTGGGTGTCGCGCTCGAGCTCGTCGAGGAACACGGGCACGAGCCCAGGGTCGAACTGCACGCCACGCAGCCGCTGCAACTCGTCCGCGGCTCGTTCGTGCGACTGCGCGGGCTGATACGGCCGGCCGTGAACCATGGCCTCGTAGGCATCGGCGATCGAAACGATCCGGGCGCCAAGCGGAATGCCCTCGGCGCGCAAGCCGTCCGGATAACCGCTGCCGTCGAAGAACTCGTGGTGGTGACGGATGATCGGCGCGAACGCCCGCGACGCCTGAAGCGGCTTGCAGATCTTCTCGCCGATTTCGGGGTGGCGGCGCATGAGCGTCCATTCGTCGGCGCTGAGCGGACCCTCCTTGCGCAACAGGTGCTCCGGCACTCCGATCTTGCCCACGTCGTGCAGCAGTGCCCCGTATGCGACCGCCTCGAGCTCCTCGCCGCGCAACCCGACGTTGGCACCGACGCGAGCGGCGTGGTGAGCCAGCCAGCGACAGTGATGGACGAGGCCAACGTCCTTTGCCTCGACCGCGTTGGCAAGCGCGGCGACGATCTGATTGGCGCGCTCGAGGCTGGTGATGGCGCGCCGGAGGCGCATCGCGCTGCGCATTCTGGCGAGCAGCTCGGCCTGCTGGACGGGCTTGGCCAGGAAATCGTCGGCGCCGGCGTCCAGCGCCATGACCATGTCGTCGACGGCCGTGTGCGCGGTGATGACGATCACGGGCAGCGTCGCGGTCAGCGGATCGGCGCGCAACCGCCGGCAGATCTCGAATCCGTCGATGCGTGGCAGGTTCAGGTCGAGCAGCACGAGCTGCGGCGCGTGCTCCACGATTGCGCGCAGGCCGAGCTCGCCGTCGCCGTAGCCGCGCACCTGGTAGCCCTCTCGTTCGAGCACGCGAGTGAGCAGGCCGCGCTGCGTCGGCTCATCCTCGATGATCAGTACGAGCGCATCCGACGCATCCCGAGAACCGCTGATCGCGGAGTACATCCACGCCCTCCCTGCTGGGTCGCAGCCGAGTCAAAGAACCGGCAAGGCGACCGGGCAAGTTCCAGCGGGCACGTGCAAGAACCGTTGGCCGCGAGTATGCCACGCGGCGCATCGCCGAGCGAGGCGATTCACGCTACTCGGCGACTGGCGCGATCATGTTGCGGCCCGCCTAGCGCCCGCGTACGATGCGCGGCGAGGTAGGGGAATAGAGATCACGTCCCTTATGGAAAGAGGAGGAACTGCTTGATGCAAGGAAGATGGTCGCTGCCCATCGCGGTAGTGACTGTGCTGATGGTGTTGGTCGCGTGTACCAGCCCAGCGGCAACACCGACCGTGGCGCCGCCAACGTCGACCGCCGCGGCACCCACCGACGCCCCCACGGACGCCCCGTCCGACGCGCCTTCGGACGCGCCGAGCGACGCTCCCAGTGACGCGCCGAGCGACGCGCCGAGCGACGCACCGAGCGACGCGCCCAGCGACGCACCTTCCGGTGAGCCGACTGCGTGGAAGGTCGGCGTCGTGACCGACGTCGGCACCATCGACGACAAGAACTTCAACGAGTACTCGTACGAGGGCGCTTCGCTTGGTGCCGCCGATATCGGCGCTGCGGAGCCCGAAGTGGCCGTTCCGGCTGACGCGTCCGAGTACGCGTCGTTGATCCAGACCTTCGTCGACGAAGACTTCAACATCATCGTGACCGTTGGCTTCAACCTCGGGACCGATACGGTCGTCGCGGCGCTGGCCAACCCTGAGGTGTGGTTCATCGGTGTCGACCAGTCAGCATGCATCGACGAGGCCGGTGCTCCGGACACGACCTTCACCTGCGCCGGCGATCCTGATGAGCTGATCCCGAACTTCGTCGGGCTTCAGTACTCAGAGGATCAGGCCGGATATCTCGCCGGCATCGTCGCTGCGAGCCTGAGCGAGAACGGCACCATCGGCGCGATCGGCGGCATCAACCTGGTGCCCGCGGTCGTGCGCTACCTGCAGGGCTACGAGCTCGGCGCACAGTCGGTCAACGCGGACATCACCGTCGTCACTGACTACGTGTCGACTTCCGACTTCAACATCGCGTTCAACGATCCGGCTGCAGGCGCGACGTTTGCCGAGCAGTTCATCGCGACGAACGAGCCGGATGTCCTCTTCCAGGTGGCTGGCAAGACCGGTAACGGCGTGCTTCAGGCGGCCTGCGAGAACGACCTCCACGGCATCGGCGTGGACGTCGACCAGTGGCTGTCGCTCAATGCGGCTGCCGATCCAACCTACGACTGCATCGTCACCTCGGCCGAGAAGAAGCTGTCTTCCTCGGTTCAGGACACGATCAGCCAGATTGCTGACGGCACCATCGCCCCCGAAGGCGGCGTGCTGTTCTTCAACGCCAACAATGACGGCATTGGCCTGTCCCCTGAGGGCAGCGGTGCCGGCCTCATCACGGCCGAGATCCAGGCGCTCGTCGATGCCGCCCTTGCAGAGATGCAGGCCGGCACGCTGGTGACCTGCCCCGACAACTGCGGTCAGCCGGAGTAGCAGCCGCAAACTAGTCGATTACGAGAGCGGGTCGCGAACAGTCGCGGCCCGCTCTCCCGTATCTGCCACACGTGAGGACGCCTTGGAACCGGTAGCAAGCGTTCCGCCAACGTCCCTGACGCCACCCGAAAACCTTCCCGCGCCAGCGCCTGTACCGGCGCTGGAGATGCGCGGTATCACCAAGCGCTACCCCGGCGTTGTCGCCAACGACAACATCACCCTCGACGTGCGTCCCGGTGAGATTCATGCCCTGCTGGGCGAGAACGGCGCCGGCAAGTCGACGTTGATGAATGTGCTCTACGGACTTGCTGTCCCGGACGAGGGCGAGATCCTGCTCGACGGGTCGCCGATCAGGATCAGCGGGCCTACGGACGCGATCGATCGCGGCATCAGCATGGTCCACCAGCACTTCATGCTCATTCCGGTGCTGACCGTGGCCGAGAACATCATCCTCGGCGACGAGACAGTCCGCGGCGCAGGATTTCTGGACCTCAACCAGGCGCGCACCAAGATTCAGGAGCTGGCCGCCCGTTTCGGGTTCGACATCGACCCCGATGCGAAGGTCGAGACCCTGTCGGTCGGCCAGCAGCAACGCGTCGAGATCCTCAAGGCGCTCTACCGCGACACGCGCATCCTCGTCCTCGACGAACCGACGGCCGTGCTCACGCCCCAGGAGACAGAGGAGATCTTCCTGCTCCTGCGTCGTCTCGCGGAGAGCGGCCGCAGCATCATCTTCATCAGTCACAAACTCTATGAAGTGCTCGAGATCGCCGACCGGATCACGGTCATTCGGCGCGGCAAGGTCGTCGGCGAACGCCTGCCAGACAAGACGAGCGAGAAGGACCTCGCCGAGCTGATGGTCGGCCGGGAGGTCGAGCTGACGGCCAACCGTGGCGAGTCAAGCCCAGGCGCCGTTTCGCTGGAAGTAAAGGGCCTGCACGTCAAGGACGATCGCGGCCATGAGGTCGTCAAGAACGTCTCGCTCGAGGTTCGTGCGGGCGAGATCCTTGGGATCGCCGGCGTAGCTGGCAATGGCCAGGACGAGCTGGTTCAGGCGATCGTCGGACTGCGCAAGGCGACCGGCGGATCCGTCACCCTCAAGGGTAAGGACATCACCGGCCTGTCGCCGCGCAAGCTCCACGAGCTTGAGGTCGCATATGTGCCCGCCGACCGACATCGGTTCGGGCTGATCCTTTCGTTCAGCGTGCAGGACAACCTGGTCCTGAACCGATACATGAACGCGCCGTTCTCGCGCGGTGGGGTACGCAACGACTCTGCCTGTGAAGCGGAGGCGAAGGATTGCATCAGCGAGTACGACATCAGGACGCCGTCGGCGAATGTCAATGCAGGGACGCTATCGGGCGGCAATCAACAGAAGCTTGTCGTCGCGCGTGAGTTCGACCGCGACCTGCAGCTGCTCGTGCTCGATCAACCGACGCGTGGCCTGGACGTGGGCAGCATCGAGTTCATCCACGGCCAGGCGATCGCAAAGCGAAATTCCGGCACTGCGATCCTGCTCGTCTCTGCCGAGCTGGACGAGGTGCTCGAGCTGTCCGACCGAATCGCGGTCATGTTCCGCGGCGAGCTGGTCGCCGAACGCGACGGCCGGACGGCCGATAAGAACGAGATCGGGCTTTTGATGGCCACCGGCGGCAGGGCAGCCGCCCAGGGCGACGAGCCGTTCGTGGATATCGATGACCCAGCCTGAGGGCGTCAAGCCGACCTCTGCTCCAGAGCCACCCCCGACCAGTCCGACCAACGCGCCACGGGGACGGACGATGGGCGACCGCGTGCGCACGTTTGGCGACCAGGTCTACTCGGCGATGGCGCTGCCGCTGCTCGCGATCGGGCTGGCACTCATCGTCGGCGCAATCGTGATCATCGCCACCAGCGCGCTGGAGCCCGGCGCCGAGATCGACTTCACGCTTCCGTTCCGCGCTTACGGCGCCCTGTTCGAGGGCTCGCTTGGCAGCCCCAACGGACGGGTCTCGACGCTCGTCCAGACTGCGCCGCTGATCCTCGCCGGGCTGGGCATTGGCCTGGCGTTCAAGGCCGGTCTGTTCAACATCGGCGCCCAGGGGCAGTTCCTCCTCGGCGCAACGGCGGCCATCGCAGCGGGCGTTGCCGTCGAAGGCAGCGGCCCGTTCGTCGCCATCCCGGTCGCGATCGCCGCAGGCATGGTCGTCGGCGCCATCTGGGGCTTTATTCCCGGCTTCCTCAAGGCGTTCTCGGGAGCGCACGAGGTCGTCACCACGATCATGCTCAACTTCATCGCCCTGGCGCTGATGTCGTGGCTGATCTCAGGCCCGCTGCGCCTACCTCGATCACCACAACCGGTCACTCCTACGGTGGAAGACGCCGCGTTGCCGATCATGATTGGCAGGGACGGCCACGTCGGCATCCTGATCGCCTTCATCGCCGTGCCGATCATCTGGTTCCTGCTGTATCGGTTGACTCTTGGGTTCGAGATCCGCGCCGTCGGTGCGAACCCGGAGGCATCTCGCTACGCAGGCATGAAGCCAAAGCGCCTGGTGACGTTGACGATGAGCCTGGCCGGCATGCTCGCCGGTCTCGCCGGCACCTTGAACGTGCTCGGCATCAACCACCAGATGAACGCCACGTTCACCACGACCGTTGGCTTCGACGCCATCACTGTGGCTTTGCTGGGCCGGTCGCATCCGGTCGGGATCATGCTCGCAGCGCTGCTCTTCGGAATGATGCGCGCCGGCGCGGGACTGATGCAGATCCAGGCAGGTGTCCCGGCCGAGCTCGTTGATCTGCTCCAGGCCGTGATCCTGCTCTTCCTCGTCGCCAGCCCGGTGCTGCGCCGCGTGTTCAGGCTGCGCGGCGTGAAATCCGGACTGGGTACGACCGACACGATGGCGCGCACATACGGCAACGAGGCCATCCGATGACTGACCTGCCGGTCATCGGCGTCATCATCCAGCTCTTCCAGTTCCTGATTGACCAGCTTCCGTTCATCTCGGACGCTGCGGTCGCCGCCTCTATCCCGATCGCCCTGGCCGCCCTGGCAGGCGTGGTCAGCGAACGCTCGGGCGTCGTCAATATCGGCCTCGAAGGGATGATGCTCACGGCCGCATTTGTGGCCTGGATCACGGGTGTCGTTGCAGTCGGCATGCTCGGTCCGAGCCAGCCAACCGCCGTTTTCGGCATCACGTTGCCGCTGTTGATCGCCCTTGGAGTAGCGATGCTGTCCGGCATGGTCATGGCCGGTCTCCACGCCTGGCTGTCGATCAGCCTGCGCGCCGACCAGATCATCAGCGGCGTGATCATCAACATCGCCGCGATTGGCCTGACCGGCTACCTCTACACGATCATCTCCAAGAACTCACCGACGGGCGCCGGTGGCTTCGACTCGCTCGACGTTCCGGCTGCAATCTCCGGCATTCCGGTGATTGGCTGGCTGATCAACGCGATCTTTGACCAGGGCCCGATCGCGATCGGCGCCATCATCTTGATCATCATCGTGCAGGTCCTGCTGTTCAGGACGCGCTGGGGCCTCCGGACCAGGTCGGTCGGTGAGCATCCGCGCGCGGCCGAGACGATGGGCATCGACGTCATCCGGCTGCGCTATCGCAACGTGATCCTGTCCGGCGCGATTGCCGCCCTCGGCGGCGCATACCTGTCGATCGAGCTGACCACTTCCTTCCAGGCCGGCATGACCGCCGGCCGTGGCTTCATCGGCCTCGCGGCGATGATCGTCGGCCGCTGGTCGCCGCTCGGCGCGTTCGGCGCGGCACTGCTGTTCGCCTCCTCGGGAGCGGTCGGCCGCGCGATCACGTTCGCGGCACCGGAGAACCAGCTGGGCGACCTGCTCAACAGCATCCCGCCCCAGTTCTATGACGCGTTGCCGTACATCGTGACCATCGTCGTGCTGGCCGGAATCGTCGGCCGCAGCATCCCACCGGCCGCCGACGGGCAACCTTACGAGCGCGAGTCGGCCACGTAGCATTGGCGATCCCGGACAACCGATGACAAGCGACGACCGCCGCATCGCGATGGAGATCCTCGACGCGCAGGAGAACACCGGGCCGGTGCCCATCCTCAATTCAGAGGCATCGGCCGAGCTGCTGGCGCGGACGCGGCGGATCGCCATGGTCGGCGCATCGGGCAACCCGGTGCGCCCTTCCCATGGCGTGATGCGCTACCTGCTCGAGCAGGGCTACGAGGTGGTGCCGGTCAACCCCAACGCGGAGCTGGTCCTTGGCCGGGTCGCATATCCCACGCTCGAGGATGCAACGGAAGCCACTGGACCTTTCGACGTCGTCGACGTATTCCGGCGACCGGAGCACACGCCCGATATCGCTCGGTCGGCCGTAGCGACCGGCGCCGGCGCGCTATGGCTGCAGCTCGGCGTGGTCAACTGGGAAGCGGCTCAGATCGCTTACGACGCAGGGCTGGCGGTGGTGATGGACCGCTGCACCGCGATCGAGCATCGCCGCCTGCTGTTCGAGTAGGCGGCGCGGCGAGGCGCCCGTCAGCGGTCAGCGGCCCACGCTGAAACCTCAGCGGATGACGAAGCCGGCGACGATGAGCACGACGCCGATGATCGCCACGGCCGCCCAGATCAACACCTGGCGGCGCAGCATCTGGCGCATGATGTCGGCGCCGGTGGTCTCGTCGGCGGCCGGGCCTCGGGCGCCGCGCCACGAGTCGTAGCGACGCGCGTTCTCGGCCAGCCGATCGAGCTCGGACATGCGCGCGAACGGCGCGCGGATGCGCCAGATCGCGAATGCCAGCATCGCCGCGCCGGCAGCCCAGAGAACGACGTTGCTCACCCGCGCAGCCGCTCCTCTAGCAGCTGCTGGACGAGCGCGGCGTTGGCCTGGCCGCGCGTCTCCTTCATGACCTGCCCGGTCAGGAAGCGAATTGCCTGCTCCTTGCCGGCACGATAGTCGGCGACGGCATCCGGATTCGCCGCGATTACCGCATCCACGGCGGTTCCCAGGGCGCCCGAGTCACTGATCTGGCGCAGACCCAGCTCGGCGACGATGTCTGCCGCAGGCTCGCCACTCGCGGCGTGGCGCTCGAAGACCTGTTTCGCGTTGTTGTTCGATAGCGCTCCGGACTCGACCTCGCCGATCAGCCAAGCCAGCTGACCGGCGTCCACGCCGGCGCCCGATCCGTCGCCCGACTTGATCACGCGCAGGTACTCACCGGTGACCCAGTTCGCGACGCGCTTGGCGGGGAGTGCCGGATCGGCGGCCAGAACGCCTTCGAACAGCGCGGTGGCGCGCGCGTCGCCGACGAGCACGCCGGCGTCGTATAGCGACAGACCGAGCGCGTCGCTGTAGCGCGCGCGCCGCGCGGCGGGCAGCTCGGGCATGCGCGCGCGGATCTCGGCGATCATCGCCGCGTCCGTGCGCAGCGGCGGCAGATCCGGCTCAGGGAAGTAGCGGTAGTCCTCTGACTCTTCCTTGAGACGCATCGTGTACGTCTCGCCGCGCGTGTCGTCCCAGCCGCGCGTCTCCTGGACGAGCCGCTCGCCGGCATCGAGCGCGTGCGTCTGGCGATCGACCTCGAACGCGATCGCCCGCTCGACCGAGCGGAACGAGTTCATGTTCTTGACCTCGACCCGCGTGCCGAGCGTCTCGGTACCCGCCGGTCGCAGCGACACGTTCGCCTCGACCCGCATCTGGCCCTCCTCCATCTGCGCGTCAGAGGCGCCGATCGTGAGCAGCAGCAGGCGCAGCTCCTCGGCGTAGCGGCGGGCAGCCTCGGCCGATTGGATGACCGGGTCGGTGACGATCTCCATCAGCGGTATGCCCGAGCGGTTGAAATCGACCATCGACACTCGTCCGCCGCCGTCGGCGTCCTGGTGCAGCAGCCGAGCGGTGTCCTCCTCGAGGTGAGCGCGGGTGATGCCGACCGAGAACGGACCGTCGGACGTCTCGATCGCCAGCGATCCGCCGGATGTCAGCGGCAGGTCGTACTGGCTGATCTGGTAGCCCTTGGGCAGATCGGGATAGAAGTAGTTCTTGCGGTCCCAGCGGGTGAACTCGGGTATCTGGCCACCGATCGCGAGGCCTGTCGCGAGCACGTGCTCGACGGCGCGGCGGTTGATGACCGGTAGGGCGCCGGGCAGGCCCAGGCAGACCGGGCAGGTGAGCGTGTTCGGTGCCGCGCCGCGGACGTCCGTGGAGCATGCGCAGAACATCTTCGAGGCCGTCTTCAGCTGGACGTGGATCTCCACACCGATGACGATTTCATAGCGCGTCGCCGGCGCCACCGTGACGGTCACCTAGCCGCGCGTGGAGTCGACGAAGCGCCGGATGCGACCGAGCGCCTCCTCCAGGTCCTCGTAGCTGGTCGCCAGCGTGGCGCGCACGTGGCCCTCACCCGACGGCCCAAACGCGCTGCCCGGAATGACCGCGACCTCGTGCTCGAAAAGCAGCCGTTCGCTGAACTGCTCGCTGGTCAGGCCGGTCGAGCTGATGTTCGGGAAGGCATAGAAGGCGCCGAGTGGCTCTGGCGTCGGCAGGCCGATGTCGTTCAGCCCTTCGACGAACATCCGTCGCCGGCGGTCGTACTCGCGGCGCATGCGGTCAACGTCAACCTCGGCAGTGGTCAGCGCTACTACCGCGGCGTCCTGAGCGATCGTCGGCGCGGACATGATCTCGTACTGGTGGACCTTGACGATGCCCTCGAGCAGGTCCGCCGGTGCGCACACGTACCCGACGCGCCAGCCGGTCATCGCATAGGCCTTCGAGAAGCCGCCCATCAGCACGGTCCGGTCGCGCATCCCGGGCAGGCTGCTGATCGCGACGTGGCGGTGGCCGCCATAGACGAGGCGGTCGTAGATCTCGTCGCTGACGACGATCAGGTCGTGGCGAACGGCGATGTCGGCGATCGCGCGCAGCTTGGCTTCGTCGAGCACTGCCCCGGTCGGGTTGCACGGGTAGCCGAGGAAAATGATCTTGGTCCGTGGCGTGATCGCCGTTTCGAGCCGGCCCGGATCGAGCGCGAAGGAGTCGGCGGCCGAGGTAGGTACGAACACCGCCTCGCCGCCGTTGAACAGGACCGAAGGCAGGTACGCCACGTACGAGGGCTCGTGGAGGACTACTTCGTCACCCGGGTCGACCAGTGCCGCCATGGTGGCCGCGACGGCCTCGGAGGCGCCGACGGTGATGCAGATCTCGTTTTCCGGGCTGTAGCTGACTGCGTACAGCCGCTCGAGGTGCTTGGCCAGAGCACGGCGCAGCTCGATCGTGCCGTAATTGCTGGTGTAGTGCGTGCGCCCCGCTCGGAGCGACCGAACGCCCTCCTCGACAATCTGCGGCGGTGTGTCGAAGTCAGGCTCGCCGACGCCGAGGCTGATGACGTCGGGCATGGTGGCGATGACGTCGAAGAACTTGCGGATGCCCGACGGCGGCACGGCGCGGACGCGTTCGGACAGCCGCTCTTTCACGATCGTTTCATTCGCCACCAGGCCACCTCCCCTGAGATGGCCCGAGTATAGGGTCGGGCGCCGCTTTGCCCGCAGCGGCACTTACCCGACCACGAGGTCATCCGATTGGGCCACACTCTGTTTCGATCGGCACGTGACCTAGAACGCAACAGCGCGGGGAACCACAAGTGGCCAGGCTGCAACGCAAGCGGTTCGAACAGCCAGTCGAGATCCGCCATTTTCCGCATGGTCAGCTCGACATCGTCGAGCTGGACGACGTTGTTGTGGGGCGGATGACGCACGAGCCAGGCTGGCGCTGGTCGGTCCACGTGCGGCCCATAGCGGGCACGGATCGCTGCCAGTACCACCACGTTGGCTACACCATCCAGGGCCGGCTGCACACCCAGCTCGAGGACGGGGCCGAGATGATCCTCGAGGCGGGCGATGTCTTCGAGCTGCCGCCCGGTCACGACGCGTGGGTCGAAGGCGACGAGAACTGGGTCGCGCTCGACTTCGCCGGCGTCCGCTCATACGCCCAGCCGGCCGACCAGCGCGGCCAGCGCGTGCTCGCCTCGCTGCTGTTCAGCGACATCGTCGGCTCTACGGCACTTGCCGAGCGCCTCGGGTCGGCAGCGTGGCATGAGCGTGTCGGGCAGCACAACGAGCGGGCACAGGCGGTCGTCGACCGATTCCAGGGCCGCATTGTGGACTTCACCGGTGACGGGTTCGCGGCGTCCTTCGACGGCGCCGAGCGCGCGATACGTGCGGCACTCACGTTCAGGCCGTGGGTCAACGAGCTTGATCTTCACGTCCGCATGGCCGTGCACACGGGCGAGGTCGAAAGCCAGGGCTCGCGTGTGCGCGGGCTGCCGCTGCATATCGCATCGCGGATCATGAACCTAGCCGGGCCGGACGAGATCCTCGTCTCGGGCACCGTCCACGACCTTCTCGACGGCTCCGAGCTGTCCTTCAGCGACCGTGGCCGGCACGAGCTGAAAGGCGTCTCCGGCGCTCGCCAGGTGTTTGCCGTCGACGGCTAGCCGGCGGCCACCTCGCGTCGCTCACCGGCTGCCGGAGCCGCCGGATCCTCGAGTCGCGCCAGGTCGCGCGGTTCGATGCTCCGCCAATCGGCGTCGCGCGTGATCGCCTCGTACGCCCGGCCGAGCTTGAACAGGCGCGACTCGTCCCAGGCACGACCAATCAGCTGCAGCCCGACCGGCATCCCGTCCGACAACCCACAGGGCACCGAGATGCCGGGCAGGCCGGCCATGTTGACAGGCAACGTGCAGGCGTCCGAGAGGTACATCGAGACCGGGTCCTGCAGGCGCGCGCCGAAGCGGAACGCCACCGTCGGGCTGGTCGGGGCAACGAGCGCATCGACCTGCTCGAAGGCCTGGTCAAAATCGCCCTTGATCAGCGTGCGCACCTTCTGCGCCTTGAGGTAGTACGCGTCGTAGTAGCCGGCCGACAGAGCGTACGTGCCGAGCATGATCCGGCGCTTGACCTCGGGCCCGAAACCGGAGCCACGAGTCTCCTTGTAGTCGGCGATGTAGTCCGCTCCGGGCAGTCGAACGGAGTGGCCGTAGCGCACGCCGTCGTAGCGCGCCAGGTTCGCCGACGCCTCCGCCGGCGCGATGATGTAGTACGTGGCCAGGCCGTAGTCGGTGTGCGGCAGGTCGATGTCGATGATCTCCGCGCCGGCGTCGGCGAGCTGCGCAACGGCCTCTCGGATTCGCGCCTCGACGCCGGGCTCCATGCCCTTCACGAAATACTGCCTCGGCAGGCCCAGGCGAACGCCGCGCAGGCTCGCGGCGGCCTCATCGTCACTCTCCGGCAGCTCGGCCGCGTAGTCGGGGACGGCGATCGGCGCCGAGGTCGAATCGCGCTCGTCGCGTCCGGCGACCGCGGCGAGTAGCGTGGCGGCGTCACGCACGTCGCGGCCGAACGGCCCGATCTGGTCGAGCGAGGACGCGAAGGCGATGATGCCGTAGCGGCTGACGCGGCCGTAGGTGGGCTTCATGCCGACGATGCCCGTCAGCGCCGCGGGCTGGCGGATCGAGCCGCCGGTGTCGGTCCCGATCGAGAGCGGCACCTGGTAAGCCGCAACCGACGCCGCCGAACCGCCGCTGCTGCCACCCGGAACGCGGGCGAGATCCCACGGGTTGGCAGTCGGGCCCCACGCCGAGTGCTCGGTCGACGAGCCCATCGCGAACTCGTCCATGTTCGTTTTACCGGGCAGCACCGCACCGGCACGCTTCAGCAGCTCCGAGATGTGCGCGTCGTACGGGCTGATGTAGCCCTCGAGGATGCGGCTGCCGGCGGTTGCCGGGTCGCCCTCGGTCAGGACCAGGTCCTTCAGCGCGACCGGGACGCCGAGCAACGCGGGCAGCGCCTCTGTGGTCTCCGTGGCCCTGGCTAGATGCAACTGGTAGTCGGCGTCTTCAGCTTGCTGCAAGGCGCCGTCGCGGTCGCGCCAGTGCCAGGCATGCAACGGACGGTCCGTCTCCTCGATTCGGTCGAGATGCGCCACCGCCAGGTCGCGCGCACTGAAATCACCG
>DASQLS010000062.1:0-6511 GCA_035629915.1 Candidatus Limnocylindrales bacterium
GTTGGAGTGGCGCGGAGTCGCTCCTGCCAGAACGCGATGCGCTGATCCGTGTCGGTCGTGTCAACGCCTGCGACGGCGACTAGCTCGCCTGCCGGAGTGAGGTCGGAAAGGGAATCGGTGCCTCCGCCGCCTGCCAGCGGAGCTGGAGCCGATGCCGGCGCTGCGGCTTGTGGCCACGCCTGTACGGCGACCACGAGCAGCAGGGCTGCCAGCGGCAGTGCCAGGTAGCGCCCGCGGCCGAGCCGCGAGGAGAGATGTCCGAGCCTGGCGCGGAGGCTCGGGGACCGTCGCGAGACGGCCCCCGAGTTCCGAGTCAGTGCTTCAGAAGCACTCACTGAGATCGACTCAGTGGTTCGCTGGTGCGAGGAACGGCCAGCTGTTCGAAAGATCGCTGTCGTTGTCCACGCAGTCGGAGGTGATGGCGCCATCGGTGACGAGCGCGAGCTCAGCATCGATCACGTCATCTGCAAGACGGCGGCCGTTGAGGAAGCCGTCCATGTTGCCGGTCTCGTACGTCATCACGTCAGGGATGAGCACGCTGGCCAGGCCTTCGGGGTCGGCAGCACCGAGCGCCATCAGGACGTCCTCGGTGTGATCGCGGAAGCCGCGAGCAACCTGCTTGTTGGGTCGGGCCTCGTTGAACGCCTGGCGGTCGGACTGGTTCATCGCCACGTTGTTGAACACCGTGTTGATGGCCGGTCGGCCCATCTGGTCGAGCTGAGTGCCGCTCGCGTTCTCGGTCGAAGCCCAGACGCCGATCTGCTGCCCGTCGCCGCCCAGGGCGGAGTTCGGGACGCGCAGGACGATGGCGCTGATGTTCAGGCCAAGGAAGAAGTCGACGGTGCCCGAGTCGCAGAAGGTGCGCCCGTTGTCGGCGCCGAGGACTGCGCCCTTGAAGGCGTCGAGGTCGAAGAAGAACGGGTCGTCGTACAGCCCGGCTGTCGTCTTGCCGCCGCCGATGAGGGTCGAGTCAGCACCGGTCAGGCCGGAGGCGAGCCACGTTCCGTCGCGCCACAGGTCGAATTCCTGGACGCCCATCGAGTTGGGCTTGCTGAAGTTGTACTTGTACTTGATGTCGGCCTTGGCGTCGCCGTCCGTGTCGACCTTGATCAGGTAGTCGATCTTGGAGCCGAACGTTGTGCCCGAGTTGGGCAGTGCGCCGGCGCCGGGATTGACTCCCAGGACGAACACGGTTCCGTTGCCGCCCGGCCCGCTAAACACGTAGAGGTCGGTGATGTCCGATGCGCCCTTGGCGGAGACGAGCGGAGAGTCGAGGTGATCGGCTCCGCTGACTACCGGCGACAGGCCCAGGGACAGGATCATGAGCGCGCTGGCGAGAGAAGCCGCGCTGGCTCGTTTGCGCGATTGGCGCATTTTTCAGGTTTCCTCCTGGGGTTGGGATGGATTGGTATGCGTCATAGACGCGAGCGATAGCTGGACATCTCGCTAGGCGTCCCTCCTCGGATGGTCATTTGCGTTGGTCTGCTTGACCGGGATCCCTGCTGGTTGTTACGCAGCCCATCGCCGGAGGGATGAGTCGGACGGCGAAATTCGCCGATTCGAAAGGAAACGGACCCGGACGGGCGGACGTTGGCCGGGGGTCCGATGGCTAAACTTCGGAACGTGCGCGTCCCCTCAATCGTTTCGAGTGAACCGACAGGCGCCCGCGAACGCACATACAGGTGAGCGAGTCACGCATCGGCGGGGCCGCTGACGTTGTGCAGGATCGGGAAGTGTCCGACGAGTCGCTCCTGGAGCGGCTGGCGGCAGGAACCGATCAACACGCGGCGTCCGAGCTCTATGACCGTTACCAGGGTGCGATGTACGGGTTGGCGATACGCATAACGAGAGACCAGGCGCTGGCCCAGGACGCCGTTCAAGAGGCGTTCGTCGGGGTCTGGCGCAACGCGTCCCGCTATGCCGCCGGCCGTGCCTCCGTTCGAACCTGGATGCTTGCCATCACTCACCATCGCGCGATCGACATCCTGCGCAGGCGACGTGCCACGATCGAGATGCCCGACGCCGATTCGGGTGAGTCGGCGCTGTCCGTTCCCGATGTCTGGCCCGATGTCTCGCGCTCGCTCGATCGAGATACCGTGCGCGGCGCGATCGAGACGCTGCCCGCCGCTCAGCGCCAGGCGATTGAGCTCGCCTACTTCGAGGGCCTGACCCAGGTCGAGATAGCCGAGCGCACCGGCGCGCCGCTGGGCACGGTCAAGAGCCGTGTTCGGCTTGGTCTGCAACAGATGCGCAGCGTGCTCGAGGACGAGCGATGAGCGACGACATCCGAAATCTCCCCGGCGGCATCTCGTGCGCGGACGTGTCCGAGCTCGCCGGGCTGTATGTGCTCGACGCGCTCGAACCGGCCGAGGCGGAGCGCATCGCGGCGCATCTCGCGGCTTGTCCGGAGCCGCATCCCGAGATGGCCGAGCTCGGCGCGGTCGTGCCGGCGCTGGCGTTGTCGGTCGACGAGGTAGACGCGCCGGCCGACCTCAAGCGTCGCGTCCTCGAGAGCTATGACCGATACGCGATGGCCACCGCTCCGACCGCGGGAGTCGCCAGCGCCGCTGTTGCCGCGCCCCGCCCCGCGCCCGCGCCCGACGCGAGCGCACCGGTCGCACCGTGGCGAATCGAGGATCAGCAGCCTGCGCGGCGCGGCTCTGCATTGCCGCAGTGGCTCGGCTGGGTCGCGGCCGGGGCGGCCGTGCTCGTGCTTGCCGTGGTCAGCGTCTGGGCGCTCGGCATCCAGCAGCGCGCCAACTTGGAGACGCAGCGTGCCGAGACGATGGCCGCGGCTCTCGAAACCCTGGCTCAGCCGGGGTCGAGCTTCGCCGTGCTTGAAGGCCTTGGCCCGGCAGCCGGCGTCGGCGGCTTCGTCGCCTTCTCACCACAAGGCGAGGGCTACATGGTCATGACCAACGTGCCCGAGGCGCCGGCCGGAATGACCTACCAGGCGTGGTACGTCGTTGACGGCCAGCCGGCCTCGGCCGGGACGATGAGCGCGGACGCCGAGGGCTTCGTGATTGCTGAAGGCCTGCCGGCCGTGGAAGGCACCGATGTGATGGCGATCACGCTCGAGCCAGTCGGTGGCTCAGCCGAGCCGACCAGCGATCCGATTGTCGTCGGGGAGATGGTCACGCGGGCTTAGACTCCGGCGTCGTGGACAACGACGCTAGGTCAGGCACTTTCATCACCCTCGAGGGACCGGACGGCGCGGGCAAGAGCCGCCAGGCCGCGGCGCTCGCCGAGCGTTTGCGTGGCCTCGGACGGGATGTCGTGCTGACCAGGGAGCCGGGCGGCACCACGCTCGGCGAGCGCATCCGCGCCCTGTTGCTCGAGATCTCCTCAGACGAGCACGATCCGATCTCCGACGCGCTCCTGTTCAGCGCCGCGCGCCGACGTCACGTCGGCGAGGTGATCGGGCCTGCCCTCGAGCGCGGCGCGATCGTGATCTGCGACCGATATGCCGATTCGACCCTCGCCTACCAGGGCCACGGTGACGGGCTGCCGATCGACTCACTGCGCGAGTTGACCGAGTTCGCGACGGGCGGCCTTTGGCCGGTGCGAACCGTCCTGATCGACGTCTCAGCGGCCGAGGGCCTCACCCGAAGACAGATGGGTGCCGCGATGGACATGACGCGTTTCGAGGTGGCCGACGCTCACGGGATGGCCTTCCACGAACGGGTCAGACAGGGTTACCTGGACCTGGCGGCTGCCGAGCCGCAACGATGGCGCGTGGTCGATGGAGCGGGGTCGCCCGATGAGGTTGCTCAACGAATCTGGAGCGCGTTGGCCGACCTGGTCGGCTAGGCACGGCTGAGCCCGGTCAGGCCCCGCTGGCGGCGAAGATCGAGCCGCGTCCACGACGCTTGGCCTCGGCCAGCGCTCTGCCGGCTGCCGAAAGCAGCTCTTCGCTGCTCGCGCCGTCAGCCGGGTAGATCGCCGCGCCGACGCTGATGCTGATCGGCTCGCCGGCCGCTTCCCGCTTGGCGATCGCGTCACGTACCCGACGCCCAGCGATCTCGCCGCCGCCGCCCGGGGCTATCAGCGCGAACTCGTCCGGACCGTATCGCGCGACCGTATCGACCAGGCGGACCTGATCGGCGAGCGTCGCCGCAACGTGGCGGAGTACCTCGTCGCCGGTCGTGGCTCCGGCGCGATCGTTGATCTCGGCAAAGCCGTCGATGTCGAAAAGCAGCACGCTCAGCAGCGTCTCCTGTCGGATCGCGCGGGCTATCTCGAGCTCGAGCATCCGCTCGAACGTCACCTTGTTGGCAAGCCCGGTGAGTGAGTCGGTGTTCGCCAGGCGGCCGATCCAGTCGGCTCGTTCGAGCAACGCGCTCTCCAGCCGCGCCTGGCGGATGGCCACCGCGCAAAGGTCGGCCAGCGCGGTGATCGGGTTCTCGGGGTTGTTGGGATCGGGTGCCTCACCATCGAATGCCGCCAGGAGCACGCCTTCGGCGTCTTCGCCACCGGACTCGTCGGAGGCCACCAGCGGCAGCGCCGCCAGCCCTTGCCAACCTGCATGCTGGCCGGAGAAGGCTCGTGCCGCCTGGGCGCCTTCGGCGGTCATGGCGCGCCGCTCGCGAACGACGAGCGCGATCAGCTCCGCAGGGTCGTCGGCCGACACCGTGCCGCGACCGGCAAGCATCTCGGCATCGAGACCTGCCTGCGCGGCAGGCACCAGGAGCTGCGCTACGGGGTCGAAGAGGTAGACCGCCGCGGCGCTTGCGCCGGCGGCGGACAGCACGAACTGGCACAGCGCATCGAGCTTTACGTCGAGTTCGCTTCCGCGGGCGACGATGCGCGTGGCCTCGAGCAGCGTGAATTGCGGGTCGGGCCGATCCACGTCGCGATGATAGAGGTGCGCGGCCGGGGGAATCAGGTCGATGGGCTGAGCCACTCGACGAATCGCACCGGGTCGACGTTGCCGCCGCTCAGGACGGCAACAACCGGCCATGCCGGAAGCTCGTCGCGGTGGAAGAGCAGCGCCGCGAGCGAGGCCGCGCCCGACGGCTCGAGAACCAGCCTGGCCTCGCGTGCCGCGACAGCCATCGCTTCGGTGATCTCGTTTTCGTCGACTGCGATTACGCCATCCATCTGCCCGCCCACGAGGTGAGCGAACGGAATCGGCGCCGGTGCCTCACCTCGAAGGCCATCCGCGATCGTCTGGGAGGTCTGCTCCGCAGGCCACGGCGTCAGCTGCCCGGCCGCGAGCGAGTCGCGCGTGTCCGCAGCAAGCGCCGGTTCGACGCCTCTCACTTCTGAACCGGGGGCGAGTGCTTTCACAGCAGTCGTTACGCCGGCCGCCAGCCCACCCAGCCCGACCGGCACGAGGACGGTGAACGCCTCGACCACACCGACATCGCGCAACTGGTCGACGATCTCAAGCCCGATCGTCCCCTGGCCGGCAATCACGGCGCGGTGGTTCGCGGAAGGGATGAGGATCATGCCGTCGCGATCGGCGATCTCGTGCGCCAGGGCAACGCGCTCCTCGTTGTGCGGCCCGACGAAGACGATCTCGGCGCCGTCCGCCCGGACGCCGGCGACCTTGACCTGCGGCGCGTTGTCGGGCATGACCACGACCACTCGGATGCCCAGCAGGCGGCCCGCACGCGCCAGCGCCTGGGCGTGGTTGCCGCTCGAGTGGGTCACTACGCCGCGCGCGCGCTCATCGTCGTTGAGGAGCGCGAGCGAGTTGAAAGCGCCGCGGACCTTGAACGATCCGGTGGGCTGGAGGCTCTCCGGCTTGAGGAAATTGCCGTCCCGGAAGGGCAGCAACGGCGTTCGGACGACCCTGCCCTGGATCCGATCCGCGGCTGAGCGAATCTCGTTGAGGGTCACAAGCTGGCTGCCATCGGCGTGGGTCACGCGGCTATACTGCGGCCAAGGATCGTCCGCTGCTTGCAGCGTCGGTCGCGCCGTGTGGGAGGGTCAGATCGTCCGTGAGTCTGGGTAGCGCCGCACCCGCCGAACAGTCCAGCTCCGTTCTGGCAGGCGAGGATCGCGCGCGCCGCAGACTTTCGAAGACCGACACGCTTCGACCGACTTACGGCTTCGATGACGTCTCCCTCGCACCCGGCACAGAGACACTCGACCCGGCCGATGTCGACACCACCGTCCAGCTCGGCGGTCTGACGCTCTCGATCCCGATACTCGCGTCGGCGATGGACGCCGTGGTTGACGCCGCTTTCGCCGGTTCGCTCGCTCGACTTGGCGGCCTCGCCGTGCTCAACCTCGAGGGTGTCCAGACGCGCTACGAGGATCCCGCGCCGGTCATCGAGCGCATCGCGTCGCTGCCCGACGACCAGGTCCAGGCCGCGCTGGCCGAGGCGTATTCCGCGCCCATCTCCGAAGAGCTCATTGCGCGCCGGATCGCCGAGTTCAAGGCCGCCGGCTCGCCCGTCTTCGTCGCCGCCACTCCAGCGGCCGCCCGCCGCCTGGGGCCGTTCTGCGCCGAACAGGGCGCGGACATCTTCCTGGTCCAGTCGCAGGTCTCATCGGCGCGCCA